>JBAQLI010000217.1:0-6535 GCA_049301735.1 Candidatus Methanoperedens sp. | reverse complement strand
ACACCATCGAGGCGAATGTTTTCACCAATGAACGCTCCTCCTATGCTGCGGATGACAAAATCACTATCGATCCGGATATGCGAGGGTTCATGTATTCCCAACTCCACAGGCAGGTCATAAGTTCCATCATATTTTGCGAGGAAGTTCCTGACAAATTCAGCGCATCGTTTCACAGGTGGATAGTAGTATATTATCCTGCCATTATTATCCGGGCTCTCTATATGCACAAATGGCAGTAAGTTATCAAGTTTAGATGCTACGATCCTGCCGAAATAACGACCGGTATCCAGGGTTTTTCCATGGTTAAGGAGTATTGCGAGGTCAATATCATTTTTCATCGCAATTATAGTTTCACTGGGCGTGAGCCCCTCGGAAATGTCAATAACGTTTTCAAGACCGACATCCAGAACTGCTGTTCTTCCCATAGTCCCTCCAAGTCTTGCGGTTACTTCATGCTCTTTTTTGAATATGTCGATTATCTTCTCTGCAGAACCTACATCAACTATCTCAGGTCCGTGAAGAATGATCCCTATACGCATGCTATCGGTTAATTGGATGTATCGGAATAAATATTTAAGTATCAAAAATAATAAAGCTATTTATGCAACTCAAGAATATTGTCCTTGTCATCATTGCGATCATTCTTGCCCTAATCGTAATTAAGATTTTGTGGTGGATTACTGCGATTCTCTTACAATTCGTTATATTTTTAATCGTTGTGTATATAATTTATTTATTATTAAAAAAATTATAACATACTTTAAACCATTCTTTTTTATATATTTTATATATAATAATATTAATCCAAATTATCAGAGCGCTTGTTAAGGATTTGATGAACAATAAAAATTACGGCCCAGAAAATTAAAGCGCCTATTAGCGCACCTTCCCAGTCCAGGACTTTATCGTGTAAAAGATATTTAAGAATAATGAATGTGACAAAATATGTTAATGATGCCGCAGAAGCTGTGAAATAGGGGTTCGTTTTTTCCATCATGTAAATTTATTATTTTATTATGACAAATATCTTTCCTTTTAGTTTGGTCCTGTGTTTATTTATATAGTGTATTTCCAGAGCTTTTGCGGCAGGCATATTTCTATGTGTTTATTCATGACAAGCAAGAATATATAACAAAAGCACTGTAAATCCGGGAATATGCATGATGAAAATATCGGCAAAATAAAAAAAATTATTGGATCAGCTGCATCTATTCCTGATCCGGTCGAACGTTCGCGAAAATATAGGACTATAGTGGGAATCCTATCCCAGAACGCGGTACGTTCAAACGATCCTGAGTATATTGAAGAAGCAATGAAGATTGCAGGAATGGTTACTGATGATCCATCCAAAGCTTATGTTGAGATAATTCGTGCCATTTCAAAAATGAACCGGAAAGATAAAAAAACATTCGATGAAACCGTTAAAATCACAGAAAAAACAGATAACGATCTTGATCTTTCTGTTGCGCTTTCTGAAATCGTATTTGCGTTTGGGAAATATGGTATTAATAAAAAAGATGAGATGATCTATTTTGCCTCTCTTGACCTTGTACAAAAAATACCGATGAACACATATCGTGCAATGGCTTATCGGAATCTTTCAAAGGTAATGGCAGATATTGATCAAATAAAGTCATTGGATCTGCTCGATAAATCTATTGAGATACTCGAAAAAAGTGAAGGGATCAAAACTATATATCAAATCGTGGCATATTGTGATACCAGTGCGGTCCTGGCTAAACTTAATGATAATCGAAGTTACGGTTTTTTTAGAAAAGCAGAAGAAATGACTGATAATATCATGGATGATTTTGAGAAGTCCGCAGTTTTGTTAAAGATATTGGAAACCGGTATTGAAATCGGAACTAAATTCGAAGATAAAAAACTTTTGGATGATGTTGCCGGGATATCAAAGGGGATCACAAGAGAATATTATAAGACACTTGCAAAAAATGCGTTATTAAAGAATTAACCAAACTAAGAGTAACTATTTTGGCACACTTAAAAGTGCTACAGCAATCAGGGCAAGCATCCATATTGCAATTTTTTCTTTTGTTATTTGAATATTCATCCTATCTATCCAATTAATACTATTGTCCATCATAGTAATAAATCTATTGATACCCCCCTCTCTTAACTCACATCTCTGCGAGTTCTCTGACACCTATATTGAACAATTTAGAGGTTCCAATAAGCTCGGAAGTTAAATGGAAGGCTCGAATAACCTCTTTCCTACACTTTTCCTGGTGAATTGATGAACTTTATAGCGTTGGAGTCAAGGGGTAGAGAAAACTCAACGCCTTCAGGATTAAGATGAATCGGCGTGCCTCGAAGTGCAGGAAAGAAAGAATGAACAAGAAGGACAAAAAAAAAACATAACGGCACTTGTCCACCGGGGTGAAAATCCCTCCGTACAGGTCTGCTCCTGTTCGAAGAGAAAGGGAAGTGCAGTACTGTGAAGTATTGTGCGGAGTTCCCTGATATCGGAATCCACAGCCTGAAACAATAAGTGAACCAAAAGTGGCCTTGACAAGATGCGACATTCCCGATTCCAATGGAAGCTTGAGCAGAATAGTGATTGTCGGGGTGATCATGGTCAGGATGGATTCAAAAGCTTTCCTGCATGACCGAGGGAGGTCTTGCAGCGTCCTCCCCGAAGTTGAATCTATACCCTACTTGTTTCTGGGTCACTGAATTCAATAGAAGGGATACAGGTAATGGAGGCATAACCTAACGGGAAAACCAAAGTGATGCTCTGCAAGACGTCGGAAGAACTCATAGTAGCGATGACGGTAGAGCCAATGAAGCAGAGAACCTGCATCGATGGATGCAGGGGGCGACTCTGTCAAGGGAAAACTCAACCGAGCAAAGGAGTTCCAGTCTGGATAGAGTAGGAGGTGAACAGCACGATAACACCAATCGGATCAAAAGAAGATACCAGAAAAGTAAGCACAGCCAAAATGGCAATAAAACGCTCTCTGGTGACAGTATATGAAGATAGTGGAACAACTGCTGGAAACCAAAACCGATGGAGACAGTAAATGAAGAAATGGAATCAGCAATACCATGACAAATTCAAGGCATTTGCCCTGATACATAAAGTCTGGGATCAAAAGAACCTTGAAAAGGCATGGAAGAGAGTAAAAGCGAATAAAGGAAGTGCTGGAATAGATGAAATAACCATTGAAAACTTTGAACGAAATCTACCACAGAATTTAGCCGAAATACAGAGACTGCTCAAAGAGAAACGCTATGAACCAAGCCCGGTCTTAAGAGTGTTGATCCCGAAGGACAACGGGAAGATGAGGAAACTTGGGATTCCTACAGTAAGAGACAGAGTAGTCCAGCAGGCACTGAAGAATGTACTTGAACCGATCTTTGAAGAAATATTCCTTCCCCAGAGCCATGGTTACAGACCCAACACTGATGCCCATGCAGCTGTCAGAAAGGGTGAAGCATACCTTGAGAAAGGCTTCCACTGGGTAGTGGATGCAGATATCGAGGGATTCTTCGACCATGTTGACCATCAGATAATGATGGATCTTGTATGTGAAAAGATCGCAGACGGGAGAGTTCTTTCTCTCATAGAATCGTTCCTGAAAAGCGGGATAATGAATGAAGATGTATTTGAGGAGAGCATTGAAGGCACTCCTCAGGGTGGAAACCTGAGCCCCCTGCTGTCGAATATTTACTTAAATCATTTCGATAGAAGAATGGGCGATTATGGTTATCTGCTCCTTCGATACGCTGATCTGTGACAAGAAGCTACATCATGAATTGCCCTGTGCTACCCCATCCGTTTGTGGTAATCCTACTGAGATATGCGTCAGCGGTAACGCCGGGGTGTAAAGCTCTCAGGACAATATGGAGAAATTTGAAAGACTAAATCAAACGAACTGTTAGGATAAGAACGCTATGAAGAAAATGAAAATTGAACCATTGCAAGAGTCGTAAATCTGCAATAAGCGAAAATAGTCTGAAAACGCTTAAACCAAAAGGTATGGATTCTAACCATAATGGCTGTCGGCACATTATGGTAAACGGATAAATGAATCCCGGCTTACAGATGGCTTCTAACGCGTTCATAATTATTCACGATGTAGAACTTGGTAAACCCTTTGTTCTCCAGGAAACTGGTAGAAACTCTGCAAAGAGTAACAATGGAACAGAGGGCAGAGGAGAGAGTAAAAAAGCAAATGACAATTTGTAATGAATTGTATAGAGGTTCAGTATATGCCTTGATCCGAAAGGATGCTAACTTACTCTACGGTGTCCTATTGTGTGAAAGAAGGTAAATCTATGAAAGTAAGAAATTCAATTACACCGCAAGGTGAGAAGCTTACTAGCGTGCAACTTGGAGACCAGTGGAATAACATCGACTGGAAGAAACCCGAGAATCATGTCAATCGATTACAAATCAGGATCACAAAAGCAGTTAAAGAATGTAAATGGTATTTAGTAAAAAGGTTGCAATATTTGCTAACTCACTCGTATTATGCGAAACTGTTAGCAACAAGAAAACCCACTCAAAATACGGGTAAAAGAACGGCAGGGGTTGACGGTGAAACATGGTCATCACCAGAAACCAAAATGAAAGCTGCTCTAAGTCTAACCGATAAAAAGTATGTAGCAAAGCCATTAAAGAGGGTATACATTGAAAAACATGGATCAAAAAAGAAACGGCCTCTGGGTATCCCAACCATGTACGACAGAGCAATGCAATCACTCTATGCTTTGGCTTTAGAGCCGATTGCGGAAGCAATGGGTGACAGAACATCATTTGGCTTCAGAAAATTCAGAAGCACAAAAGATGCACGTGAACAAGTCTTTTTCTGTTTGTGCAGAGAAAACTCACCTGTTTGGATACTGGAAGGAGATATTAAAGGTTGTTTTGATAACATCTCCCATCAATGGTTAATAGACAATATTCTTATGGATAAGTCAATTCTTAAACAATTTCTAAAAGCAGGTTATGTATTTGACCGCCAACTATTTTCAACAGAAGCAGGAACTCCACAGGGTGGTATAATATCACCAATCCTTGCCAATATTACATTAGATGGGATTGAGAAACTGCTTGCAGATAAATACCACAAAAAAACCAAGAGTGGTAAACAAAATAGTCGTCGTGCTGCAAACTATAAAGTTAACTTTTCCCGATATGCAGATGACTTCATTGTTACTGCAAAAACGGAGGAAATAGCTAAAGAAGTTAAAGAATTAATTAAAATCTTCCTGAAGGATAGAGGTCTGGAACTGTCTGATGAGAAGACGTTAATAACCCATATCGATAATGGCTTCGACTTTCTGGGTTGGAATTTCAGAAAATATAAGGGTAAACTTCTTGTTAAACCATCTAAAAAATCCATTGAAAAAGTTACTGAAAAGATCAGTGACATAATCAAGACAGGAAAAGCATGGAAACAAGAACACTTAATTGATGCCCTGAACCCAGTCATAATAGGCTGGACAAACTACCACCAATCAGCTGTATCCAGTGAAACATTCCACAAAATAGACTACAGAATCTGGAATATGCTTTGGCATTGGGCTAAAAGAAGACATCCTAGAAAATCCAAACACTGGATAGCCAGAAAATACTGGCACAGAGTCGGGAAGAGAAATTGGGTGTTTTCTGATGAAAATAGAAAACTGAGATATCTATCAGATACTAAGATAATTAGACACGCTAGATTGAAGTTAGACATGAACCCATACCTTGATAAAGAATACTTCGTTTTACGAAAACTAAAACAGAAGGCTGAGAAACTAACAGAAATTGCTGATAAAGTATGGGATAAAGTAAAGAAAATATGCATACCTGCAACTGAGACCATGACAAATAACTGCTGCCCGATTTAAAGGGTTATAGGAGGCTTGAGCGGTATGAAGCGAAAGTTTCACGTACCGTTCTGAGAAGAGGGGGAGGGAGCAATCTCTCCTTCTTATTCGGCGACATCGTTATTTTCTGTAAGTTTGAATCAGATGCACAGGATGCCCTGAAACGAGCAAAGGAGATTCTTGAGGGGGAGTTAAAGTTAAAACTCAGTCCTGACAAGACAAAGATCATACATGCCAGAAAGAAAGGGGTTGAGTTTCTTGGTTTCCATTTTAATGGACGCTGGAGAAGACCAAAGGATAAAGCAAGGAAAAAGTTCAAAGAAGAGATAAAACGGCGGACAAGACGTCAGCAGCCAATAAGCCTTGAAACTTTGATACGTTTGCTCAATCCTGTAATACGGGGTTGGGGAAACTATTTCAAAGGCGGTACTGTGAAGATATTGTTTAAAATACTCGATAGTTATATAAGGGCACGCTTAAGGAGCTTTAAGGCGAAAAAGCGTACCTTAAAGACAATTTTATATACACTTCCTCAATCCGAACTTGAAAAGATGGGACTGATTTCTCTTTCTTCATTACTGAATGAATCCGTCTCCTGCAAAGGGAAAAGCCAGACGAAAGCCGTGTACGGGAAATCCGTCCGCACGGTTTGATGAGGAGAGGGAGGTTGGAAGACCTCTCTTTTACTCTACTA
>JBAQLI010000216.1:0-2640 GCA_049301735.1 Candidatus Methanoperedens sp. | reverse complement strand
TAACGATGGAGCAGAAGCAGTAGCATTGTATGCTCAAAATATAGATAAAATCAAAGTCATTCTTATGGATATGATGATGCCGATAATGGACGGCCAGACAAGCATTCAAGCGATCCGGAAAATTAATTCCGAAGTCAAAATTATTGCAGTCAGCGGATTAGCAGAAAAAGACAGGCTTGCGAAAGTCGCTGACTATACAAACGCTTTTTTGCCAAAACCTTACACTGCCCAGAAGCTGCTCAAAACCATACACGAGGTTTTATGCGCGAAATAGGGGTTTTCAGAATAGAACTTTCCTCCAGTTTTTTAATCACTCCTGCTCTTGCCTGGGCATGGATAACTTATACAGCAGCAGGGACTTCAGCAGATGGAGAAGGATGCTCGAATATACGCCAGAGCATCGTGAATACGGTGCAGGAATCTATCCTGGTTCTGGATAAAGATATGCGAGTGATATCAGCTAATCCATCTTTCTACGACACTTTTCATGTTTCGCCAGAAGGAACTGAAAACAAATTCATTTACGACATAGGCAATGGTCAGTGGGACATTCCCCGCTTGAGAAAATTGCTGGAAGAGATTCTGCCCGGGAATTCCCATTTCAAAATGATGAATAATTAGTATTTAACAAATAATATATGCAGTTGTAAGTTGGATAGACAAGAAGGAAGGTATAAATGACATTGAAAGGTGAGGAGACGGCCGAGGAACAACTTCTATGTGAACTGGTAGAATTGCGCCAGAGAACGGTTGAGCTAGAAAAATCATACCCTGCGCAAGCAGGCAGAAAGAGCGTTGAGAGATCAGACTGTGGACTTGCAGAATCTGCCGACCAGGGATATCTGGAGTCTTGTTCATGAGCTTCAAGTGCACCAGATAGAACTGGAGATGCAGAACGAAGAGCTTCGCAGGACACAGAGCGAACTTGAAGAGTCACGCAACAGGTATTCTAACCTGTATGATTTCGCTCCGGTTGGTTATTTTACTTTTGATAAAAACGGGCTGGTTATGGAAGTAAACCTTACTGGCGCTAATATGTTAGGTATAGAGAGAAGCTTTTTGATCAAAAAACCGTTTTCTCTCTATATAGATTTTAGCAGCAAAGATACGTTCTATCTGCACCTTCGGAAGGCTTTTAGAGCCAATACCAGGCAAACTTGCGAAATTAAACTTGTGGATAAGAATAAAAATCGATTCGATGCTCAACTGGAGAGCCTGGCAGTACAGGATAGCAGCCAATGTCGAACTGCGATAGTCAACATCACTGAGCGCAAACGCTCTGAGGAGAAAATACGAGAGCAAGCTACTCTTCTTGATAATGCACAGGAGGCTATAGGAGTCAGAAGCCTGGAAAATCGTCTCACCTACTGGAATAAAGGCGCACAACGTCTGTATGGCTGGACTGCAGAGGAAGCTATTGGCAAAGATCCTGTTGAATTCCTGTTCAAAAATAAAGAAGAACCACCCCAACTCATTGAAGCAAAAAAGACCGTGCTTGAGAAGGGAGAGTGGACTGGCGAACTGCATCAGAAAACAAAAGATGGCACGGAAATCGATGTCGAAAGCCACTGGACTCTGATATGTGATAGCGAAGGTAAACCGAAATCGATACTTGTCATCAATACTGATATCACTGATAGGAAAAAATTAGAAGCGCAATTATTACGTGCACAGAGGATGGAAAGCATAGGCACGCTTGCAGGCGGCATAGCTCATGACCTTAACAATATGCTGACGCCGATCATGCTATCACTTCAGATGTTAAAAGAAAAATATACAGATCAACAGAGCCAGAGGTTGCTTACTATTCTTGAAAGGAACGCAGAACGCGGAGCTGATCTAATAAAGCAGGTTCTTTCATTTTCACGAGGTATCGAGGGTGAACGTAAATCTCTTCAGGTATCGGATGTTATATCTGAAATTGAGAAAATTGTAAAAGAGACCTTCCCAAGAAACATCGAGCTGCGAAATGATATACCGGATAACCTCTGGATAATATCCGCAGATATCACACAGTTGCACCAGGTCATAATGAACCTGTACGTAAATGCACGCGATGCAATGCCCTATGGCGGTGTATTGAGTATCACAACTTCGAATTTTTTTGTTGATAAGAACTATGTGCAGATGCATACTGATGCAAAAGTCGGTTCATACGTTGTCGTTACAGTCTCGGATACCGGAACCGGTATTCCTCCTAAGATACTTGATAGGATTTTTGAGCCGTTTTTCACCACAAAGGAGGTTGGCAAAGGCACAGGTCTTGGTCTTTCAACAGCTCTTGCAATTGTGAAGAGCCATGGCGGATTCATTAATGTATATAGCGAAGTCAGGAAAGGAACAGCATTCAGGATATATTTGCCTGCGATCAGAACCGAAATACATGAAGTAGCGGAGCAGCAACTTGAATTGCTTGCTGGAGAAGGGGAATGGATTCTCGTTGCCGAAGATGAAGAATCAATTCGTGACATTACTTTCTCAACACTGGAGTTAAGTGGATATAAAGTGCTTATGGCTAACGATGGAGCAGAAGCAGTAGCATTGTATGCTCAAAATATAGATAAAATCAAAGTCATTCTTATGGATATGATGATGCCGATAATGGACGGCCAGACAAGCATTCAAGCGATCCGGAAAATT
>JBAQLI010000215.1:0-4749 GCA_049301735.1 Candidatus Methanoperedens sp. | reverse complement strand
CACTTCCATTGTATTGCGGCCTGGTATCCCTTCCCCCCAGCTTCATATCGGTCTGTTGCCAGACTGGATGTGGGGTTCAGTTCTGAGGCGGTGGCTAACCTTTCCTCATGCTGGATTTTCACCAGATGGCGAGTATGAGCTTTGCTCGGCACGCCCGCATAATCCGTGTTCTATGTCTGCAGCAAAGCCCGAAATCTTATCACACCCCATCCGTACAGCTAGGGTGAGAAGCTGGCGTAAAGCCGCATCTTTCGACAGGGGACCGATCACATTCAAAAGCCCTTCAAAACCTTCATCAAATAATACCCGGTATACGATCCCTCGATCCTCGCCACCTTCTCAGGAGCTCCTTCTGCGATGATCCGTCCTCCATTATCCCCGCCTTCAGGGCCAAGGTCAATTATATGGTCTGCGACTTTTATCACATCAAGATTGTGCTCGATCACCACTACGGTGTTACCAGCATCCACGAGCCGGGAAAGCATATCAATGAGTTTCTGTATATCTGCAAAATGAAGCCCTGTCGTGGGCTCATCCAGTATATAAAGAGTCCTTCCTGTGCTTCGTTTACTCAGTTCCGTGGAAAGCTTGATGCGCTGCGCTTCCCCGCCTGAAAGCGTGGTTGCAGGCTGTCCCAGCCTTATATATCCGAGTCCGACATCAAAAAGTGTCTGAAGCTGCCGTTTTATTTTTGGGATGTTCTCAAAGAACGCCAGGGCTTCCTCCACGGTCATATCCAGCACCTGTGCGATATTCTTTCCTTTGTATGTAATTTCAAGTGTCTCGCTGTTGAAGCGTTTTCCGTGGCAGACTTCACACGGCACATAGACATCCGGGAGAAAATGCATTTCTATTGTGATAATCCCGTCCCCACTGCATGCTTCACATCGTCCTCCCTTCAGGTTGAAACTAAAGCGCCCGGGCTGGTAACCCCGCGCTTTCGCTGATGGGAGTTTTGCGAAAATATCCCTTATTGGTGTAAAAAGCCCTGTATATGTAGCAGGATTTGAGCGCGGCGTCCTTCCGATTGGCGATTGGTCGATTATTATGATCTTATCGATATTATCAAGCCCGATTATTCCCCTGTGCTTCCCGGGTTTTTCCTTTGCATGATAGAACTTTTGCGCAAGCGCCTTATAAAGAATATCATTAACAAGAGTGCTTTTTCCCGATCCTGAAACGCCTGTTACGCATGTCATGACCCCAAGAGGGATGTTTACATCTATCTGTTTCAGGTTATTCTCTCCTGCTCCGACTATTGTAATTTTGCCTTTTGGTTTTCTTCGGTGATCAGGCACTGCTATCGATTTTCGGTGGCTTAAGTAATCACCTGTGAGGCAATTTTCACAATTGATTATATCTTCAAGATTTCCTGTCATCACGACTTCACCGCCATGAACTCCAGCCCCGGGCCCCATATCAACTATAAAATCGGCGCTTCGTATCATCTCTTCATCGTGTTCTACTACTATTACCGTATTTCCAAGGTCGCGAAGCCTGGTGAGCATGTTTATGAGCCTCCCGTTATCGCGCTGATGGAGCCCGATACTGGGTTCATCAAGAATATAAAGAACGCCTACAAGGCTTGAACCGATTTGTGTTGCAAGCCGGATCCTCTGGCTTTCTCCTCCGGAAAGCGTGCCTGCCGCCCTGTCAAGGGTCAGGTAATCCAGACCAACGTCCATTAAGAATCCCAGGCGAGCCCTCAGTTCTTTCATAATGGGCTTTGATATGATCATTTCTTTTTCTGAAAAACTTAATTCTTCAAGGAACTCAAGAGCTTTTTTCACGGACAGGCGCGTGGTCGCAATGATCGACCTGTCCGCGATCGTGACTGCGAGGCTGGATGGTTTTAATCTTTCTCCATTGCACACTGTACATGGTTTGATGCTCATATATTGCTGGATTTTCTCCCGCGCTTCCTCTGATTGGGATTCCCTGTATTTTCTATTAAGGTGTGGAATTATCCCCTCAAAAACGCTCCTGTGTTCCCAGAGGCCGTCCCGGTCACGCGGCACATACTTAAAAAGTATCGCTTCAAGACTCCCATGCAAAATTATTTGCTGGTGTTCAGGTTTAAGCTGCGAAAACGGTGTATCCAGTGAAAAATCATAGTGTTTTGCAACAGATTGCAGCATCTGGCGATAATACCCATGTTCATATCCCCATGGTTCTATGGCGCCTTCACTGATCGATTTGGTTTTATCGGGAATTATAAGATCAGGATCAAATTCCATCGTGTTCCCAAGTCCCTGGCAAGTCGGGCAAGCCCCGCGCGGGCTGTTGAATGAGAACATGTTGGGTTCAAGAGGCTCAAAACTTATCCCGCATTTTATGCATGCTGCATGTTCGCTGAAAAGAAACTCTTTGCCATCAAGAACTTGCGCCACTGCGATGCCATTTCCCTCGCGCAGGGCCGTGGCAACTGAATCCGCAAGCCTTTCTTCTATGCCTTTTTTTACTACCAGGCGGTCTACTATGACATCGATATCGTGTTTTTGCTGTTTATTTAGCGTGATCTCTTCAGTCAGTTCAAGCATTTTGCCATCAACACGAACCCTACTGTATCCGGATTTTGAGAGATCCTCAAATATCTGCTTGTATTCTCCTTTCCTCTGCCTTGAAATGGGAGCAAGTATATGGAGCTTTGTATTTTCAGGAAGCAACATCAGCCTGCCCACGATCTGTTCTACGGTCTGCCGTGTTATCTCGCTCCCGCAATTCGGGCAGTGCTGTTTTCCTATCCGGGCATATAGAAGACGGAGGTAATCATAAATTTCCGTAACTGTTCCTACAGTTGAACGGGGATTCTTGCTTGTGGATTTTTGTTCGATAGAGATGGCTGGCGATAGACCTTCGATATATTCCACATCAGGTTTATCCATCTGTCCCAGGAACTGGCGGGCATATGCCGACAGCGATTCAACGTACCTGCGCTGGCCTTCCGCATACAGCGTATCAAAAGCAAGGGAGGATTTACCCGAACCTGAAAGTCCGGTTATCACTATTAGTTTGTTCCTGGGCAGTTCCAGGTCTATGTTCTTGAGGTTGTGGACGCGTGCGCCTTTTATTATGATTTTATCTGTTGACATAAAGAGAGTAGTTTTATATTGTTTTGAAAAGCTAAAGAATTATGGTGATGGTACTTATAGCTATTCGTATCCTGTCTTCTTTCTTTTTTTATTGTAATAATATGCCATCATGCCAATCGCAATCCATGCCCCTGCAAACATGATAGCATTCAGATTCAGATAAAGAGCAAGGATAAAGCAGCACAATAATCCGAGTACTGGCGGAACAGGGTATAGTGGTATCTTGAATGTACGGTCTGCATAAGGCATTTTTTGCCTTAGCCGCACCGCACTTAGATTGATGAAAAAGAAAGTCAGCAATGTTCCGAAGTTAAAGACCGAAGCAAGCCATTCCAGATTGCCCCGGGTAACAATAACAATTAATGCAATTACAACTCCAGTGATCAGCACTGTGAAGAAAGGAACACCATTTTTTGAAACTCTTGCAAGTGAACGCGGGATTACATGCTGTCTTGCCATTGCAAAGAGAGCCCTTGAACCACCGAGTATGGAAGCCATAACCACGGATGCTGTTGCAAACAGCGCGGAAATAGAGATGAATTTGAGCAGGAAAAAATTATTTGTTGCTACCCTCATTGATACTTCCAGCGGTGCGCTCGAAGTGCCTATGATCTTCCAGTTCAACAGCCCGACCTCAACCGCCGAAACACCGATATAAAGCAAAGTGCTTACTCCAAATGCGAGCATTATTGCCCTTGGCACTGTCTTTTCAGGGTTCTTTATTTCTTCAGAAAGCACCGTGACCGTATTGAAACCTATGAACGCAAAGAAAATTATTGCAGCGCCTGAAAGCATTCCGGCAAAACCCCTGGGAAAAAACGGATGATAATTGGAAAAATCCCCATGTGAAAATATGAAAAATCCTCCTACAATTATGAAAAGCACAAGTGCTATAACCTTCAGTATTACCAGTAAATTGTTTGTGCTTGAAGCTTCTTTTGTTCCTTTGAGATTTAACAGCATGAAGAGCAAAGGCAATGCTGCCCCGACAATTATTATTACATTTTGCATGGCCGGGATTCCAATAAAATATGCAAAGTATGTCGCGAATCCTATGCTAACTGCGCTTGCTCCCACTATGTAGTCAAATGATTTGGTCCAGCCAACCAGGAATCCCCAGAATTTTCCGAACGCCTTATCTGCATAAATGTAGGAACCTCCGGCTTCGGTAATGAATGAGGACAGCTCGGCAGAACTCAATGCTGTAAGAAATGCAGTAGCTCCTGCGATCATAAACGAAATTATGACAGCAGGTCCTGCGATCCCGGAGGCAACACCGCTCAGGACAAAGATTCCTGCGCCAATTATTGCACCGATACTTACGTTTGTGGCCCCCAACAACCCCAGACTTCTTTTCAATCCAGGCATCTATGCTCCTCCCGATTCTTATTAGCCATTATTTGTACTCCCCTGTTGCATTTTTGGCTTGTGTGTTATGTGTTTACCATGTGTTTTACCTTATAAAATTTTCACACAGTAAACCCCATTAAAGTAATTATTTATTATACTATTTAAATCTTGTATCATGCCCGAGCCCATCCAATAATTCCAATTTTGCGAATTATGCATTGTTTTTCGAGATCAAAAATTCATCAATAGACAGGATTTACAGGATAAACAGGATAGATTTACTGCATTTCATCCCGTAAATCCCGTT
>JBAQLI010000214.1:0-2168 GCA_049301735.1 Candidatus Methanoperedens sp. | reverse complement strand
GGACAGGATATTCATTATCAATAAAAAAGCATTATGCTTCGGAAACACAAATACGAAAAGATAAGGCAAAAAAGTATTCTGGAACCAAGGCTTTCGCTTATTCTTTTAAGTTGATGGATCTTGAGTCCAAAATGTATGTGGCATTTGGAATGAGCTTGAAAAGTGAAAAGGAAGCTTTTGATAAAGCGATGGAAATGCTAAAACATATTGACATAGAAATCGAGAGTGTGAGGCTTGATAAATATTACAGCTTTCCTTCGTATGTAGATAGATTCGGGAAAGCAAAGGTCTATGTCATTCCGAGAAAAAATGCAACATTGAATGGTTCATGGAAATGGAAGGATACAATGGAAGAGTTTGTGAATGATACGATGACATATCTTCGACAATATTATTTACGGAACAATTCTGAATCTGGATTTTCGGCGGACAAAAGGAGGTTTGGATGGAAAGTGGAACAAAAAAGAGATGATCGTATTAGTACTGCGTTAACATGTACGGGTGTCTGGCATAATTTGATGAATCTGTACCCCGGTTAATTTTGTCCCACAGCCGTAGAACACTTTTAAGTTCTTCCAGGTTTTGCGCCTTCTTTCTGTCTTATCAAGCCCTAAAACTTAAGATAGGCGTTTAATTCTATACAAGTCCATAGATTATATTGTATCACAACAAAATTTCCAACATGAATTGAAACACCCTCAAGTTAAGGAAACCTATATAAATCCTGAACCACCATTCATGAATATGGGTTCAGAAATTATATACAGGGACGAGTCCGATGAAATAAAAAAATTAAACGGCTGGATATTAATTTATGGAAGAAGAAAGGTAGGGAAAACATTTTTGATAAAGAACTTCCTGGATTACGATGTCTTTTTCAGGGTAAACAGGGATGGCAGCATTTTAGCCGAAAAGTTCGTCATCAGCACCATAAACAACATGGACGATTTTTCAAGGGCAGTATCGGAGCTACTTCTTGCTGATAAAAAAGTGGTGATAGATGAGTTCCAGAGGCTTCCTGAATCTGTTATTGAGCGAATATCCACTCTTCATCCAAAAGGAAAGGTTATTCTTTCCGGCTCCAGCATGAGGGTGATAAAAAAGCTGTTTGGAAGCAAATCACCGCTCCTTGGATTGGCTATGCAGTACAAGCTTGGGCTGATAAGGCCAGTGAACATATTACGGGAGCTTTCAAAAAAAATGGATGCTATGCAGGCAATTGAACTTGCCCCATATCTTGCAGATGCATGGACTATTCCCTTTTTTACGAAAGAAAGCGACAGTGAAAAGGTCATATATGATCTCTTGAAATATTCGAAATTCACGATTCCTTCGCTTGTCGGGGAAATATTTACGGAAGAGGAGAGAGAGTTCACGAAGGTATACGAGGCTATTTTGAGACTTATAGGAGCAGGCGAATTGGATTACAAAAATATTGCCTCGATCCTTGCGGGGAGAAAAGTGATCGAGCGGGCAGACAGTTCTTTGATAATTCCTTACATAAAAAATATGGAAGGCATGGGGCTGGTGGATCCCCTGCCAATTTTCTCCTCAAAGAAAAAAATGTACCGCTTGTCTTCACCTGTGATGGAGGTTTTTTTCTATCTTGCTGACCGATATGGATTTGAAGATAGGGAGGTAAGTTTTGAAGAAGCCAGGCCGACTATAGAAAAACTAAGAAATTTTGCAGTCCAAAATTTTATAGGGGATTTGTTCGCCAGCGCCTACCATGGAAAAAAAGAATATTATGTAACGCCTTCAAAAGAGCTGGACTTCATTATAACCGTAAGAAATAAGGCTGTTATCATTGGAGAAGTAAAATGGGGAAAATACGATAGCAACGATCTAAAAAAATTCGTGGAAAAAACAACTTTTATCAAAGCAGAAAAAATATTCATAACAAAAAATAAAAACGAGACAAAAATTGATAATGTTAAAATAATGGACCTGGACGATATTTTGGCCATGGTTAAATAGGAAAATTGCATATATTCAGACCGGATTAACAGGATCGACAGGATACGATCTTATTGGCCAATCCTGTTCGTATATACTACATTCTTGCAAGAAGAATAAAGCATTCTTGCACCTACATAAAAGTAGGTCGAGAGGGTAACGAAAATTCTGTTTGGGATCTCGTTCCCGTGGATTAACCTGTTGCCCTCTCA
>JBAQLI010000213.1:0-7284 GCA_049301735.1 Candidatus Methanoperedens sp. | reverse complement strand
CCACTGAACCTGCAGTTCTTGCCACTTTAAAGATGTCAAGCATTTCTTTCTCAGAGATCAATGAACCAATAACATCAATGGCACTATCCCCGAATATCGCTCTAATATTTTCCATTTTCTCTTGGATTTTTTTCAATACAGCATCATCAATGGGAAATGCCGTCTTGAAGTTGTGGATAAAGACTTTTTTCTCCTGACCATACCTATATACTCGGCCAATCCTTTGTTCTAATCTGTTAGGATTCCAGGGTAATTCATAGTTGACTGCAATGTTGGCAAATTGGAGATTCAATCCTTCACCTGCTGCTTCTGTGCCTAATAAAATATGAGATGACCTTTCAAAAAGTCTGGCAGCTTCTTTTTTCTCTTCAATACTCATACCGCCCGTTATTTTCGAAACCAAAAATCCTTCGTCCTTTATAAGTTTGTTTTCGAGGAATCGGAGTGTATCTGTGAATTCAGTAAATATGATTATCTTGTCTTTTGGTTGCTCTTTTCGAAGATCTCTGACTAACTCTTTCAGTTTCTTGAATTTGCTATCTTTTTCTTCCGCGACCAGCTTTTCTCCCATTGCGATTAACTCATCGAGGGCTTTCAATTCGATCTTGAGGTCTTCTCCAGAACTTGCAGTTGCGCCTAACAATATTTCTTCAGCATACTCTTTCTTCACTTCGTCCTGTTCCTCAAGATAATCTAAGTAATTAAGTTGTTTATTTGCATCAAAATCTATGTATGGCGTAAGTAATCGTATTTTTCTCTTTTGTAGAGAATTTAATCCAGCTTTGATCGACGAACTCACCCGTCGGTGAAGAATGTATAAAGCAAGTATCGCCGTGTTTTTCCCCTCTTCATCTGCTTTCTGATAGTAAGTTGTCACATAGTCTTCAACCCCGTTATAGAACTCCATTTCTTCAGGAGAATAAGCGATATTTATTGTCTGGGGCTGATCTCTTTTCGGGAAGATCTTTTTTCCTCTAAAATCTACAATTTCCTCTTTAAGCCGCCTGATCATCAAAGGTTCCAGGAATTTCTTAAATTCCCCTGAATCCGAACTATATTCCAGTTCGTCATCAACAAGTTTTACAAGAGCGGTGAAGTTTTCCACCTTGCCGTCATGAGGAGTTGCTGATGCCAAGATCAGATGTTTAGTCCGTTTGCTTAATTCTTGTGCCAGTTCAAACCTTAAAGAGCCGGGCTTGAGCTTATGCGCTTCGTCAATAATTATCATATCCCATGATGCCTGAAGAAGTAGCTCATATTTCTCATCGCTCCTTCCTGTATCTACTGAGATTATGGCTCTGTTTTCTTCCATATACAGATTGCTTTCTATCTGTCCATGAATTATCTTGAATGTCTCATTGAATTTGTCATTCATCTCCTCTTTCCACTGGATCTGCAATCCAGATGGGGAAACGATAAGCACTCTATGAACCTTCTTTCGAAGGATCAACTCCTTCATAACAAGACCGATCATGATGGTTTTGCCCAGTCCCACATCATCTGCAAGGAGCATACGAATCCTGCCGTCAATGCCGCTCTGTGGCCGTAGCAGCCTCATCATTTTTACAAAAGCTTCGATCTGGTGGGGTAGAGGGTCGATCTTTCCGATGGCTACTGCTGAAACAGGATCGAACTTATGTTTTAGATGAAGACGGAAAGCATCGACATTTAGCTTTAACTTTATTAAGTCATCAAACCGATTTTCCTTGAATCGCTGTTCAACATCATTCCAGTTTATCGGCATCTAATCCACCTCAGAAATCATCCAATCCTCTCTGTCCTGCTTTCGGGAATGACTGCTCTGTTCTTTCAAGAATCTTCATGGATATCTGTCGCTCAGGGTCTTCAGGTTCGAGCGACAGGAAAGCCTCCAATACATCTTTGATCTCATTCCTGCTATATCGAACTTTTTCCAGTTGTTTATCTGACTCGACAAAGCCACCTTTGCCAAACGCTGCCATTATAAGATGGACTGCATCAATTAATGATTTCGGATCAGTATTAATAAAATCCCTTTCATTAAACCTAAGAATCTGGATGCCTTTTGCCTTTCCTTTATCAATAGATTTAATCAATCCCTCGCTCTCGAACTGCTTTAAATTGATATTCAGACTTTTCGCGATCAGATTAGCTGTGTCAAACGACATCCCTTCAAGCGCGCTCAATCGTGAATATAAATAAAATGAAGTTTGCGCGTCAAGTCCAGCTGTATTTTTGATATATCTGCTCAATACATATTCTGCGACATACTTCTGGACGAGTGCAAGAACATCTTTGATATTCATCTCGCCTGTATAGCTTTTTATCTCTGAATACTGGGTGATAACATCAAGAGTCGCTCCCATCGCCGAGACCGTAAGATCTGCCCCGCGCAGCCCATATTTCCAGAATTCATCCAGGCGCCGTTTCAAGTGCGTTTCGACTTCATCTTTTATCTCTTCGATATATCCTGATTTTTCAGATTTACGCTTGCGAGCAACGATGATGATTGAGGACATCATAGAGGCATGACCCCGCGCCAGGGGGTTTGTTGTGCTCTCTGTGTGGACTGGCCATGTTGCAGTTATCCTGAAAGCCGCCTTCTGGAGGGAGCTTATTACGAAATCCCACGCCTCAATTGAAGAATGGGCAAAGAACATGACGAGGATGCCGTTGTCTTTCAGGCAATCGTGCATGCGGATGCAGGAGAGTTTGAATAATTTTTCGAAAAATTCTCCGGTTCTATTGCAGCCGCCGACAGACATATCTTCTGACTTTGGGACATCGCCAAGATCGTGAAAACCTTCCAAAGCTTTTCTTTCCCATACATAAAAGAATTCACTAAATTCTGCATATCGAACGTCATCGAAATATGGGGGGTCTGTGACTAAGATATTAACACTTTCTTTCAGAGATGTGATCGAACCAATCATAACGCGGATGTTTCCACGATCAATAAGTCTGTCCATTGAATATTTTAATCCAACAAGAATTGCATTATTTACACTTATAAGGGTTCCTGACCCCTTAACAAAGGGATTAACCTCAGCATGATCCCACATCATTGCACTACCACGTCTTCCAGTTGTAGATGAAATCAACTCTTTAGATCTAATCCATGTAGTAGAACGACAGTTATAATCAATGTGCTTTCCTAAGATGAATGAAATATAAGATGCCACTGCCTCGCCAAATTCAGAATCATGGTTGTTTGAAACAATTATAGCATATTCTTTCATTTTCTTAAGTAAAGTAACAAAGAGCAATTGCTGCCGAGGATTGAGTAATTTATACCAATATTTCAAATATAACTTCGCTGAAATTGAGCCACGAGTGTCTTCTGGCATCTCTTCTAATGGTATCAAATTGTCTTTAAGCCACTTATCCCAATTGAGAGTTACTTCTTCTTTTGCTTTCTGAAATCCATCTAAATCTTCCTTCGAAGGCAGAACGTATTCTTTTCCTTTGCTTTTTGTAAGAACCACTGCCAAGAGTTTCTCTTCTTCCCTTTCTACTATATCCTTTTTAACTGCGCTATTTTGAATTATTGAACCACATGAAAGGCATTTCCCATCGCCACCTGTACATGTTCCTTCTGGTACATCTGTTCCATTTTTTATCTCTACATTCAATTTTCCATCCACAACCGATGGCTGCATATAAAAATTATTCTTCTCATTTCTCACCAGCCACCACTGCCCTACAAGTGGATTGTCAAAACCACATTTAGGACAGCGCACCATCCACGCCCAGATATACGCGGCGGCTGGTAAGCCATCATGCATGGGATAGTAACTCTCAAGCTCTTTCTTTGTCTCCTCGAAAACCCACTCAAGCCCGTTTTTCACATCTTTGTAAAGCTTCTCTCCATATTTTCTGGGATATTCCAGCGTTGCTTTCTGTATGAGATGTGCCACCGGATTATAATCATTACTTATCGCATCCACTCCAACCCGCATAGCCTCAAAAGGGATAGAGCCGCCGCCAGCAAAGGGATCAAGGACAACAGGGTTTTCAGTTCCCCATACTTTCAGATACTCCTGTCTTAACTTTTCAAGCTGTGCCGGATTGATGTCAAAGTTATGGGCGCGTTTTTCCATACCAAGTCCGAGGAGTCTTTTGAATTCTGTGATGTCGTAATCTGACGGCAAAAGCGCACCAAGAACCGCTGCTCTTGCGGTTACAAGGGGTTTTCGTGTCCACCAGTAATGCATCTCAAATGTGGGGGAACGGCCTGCTTTTTCTTTTTTTGCCTCTTCGGAGATTTCCTCGACTGGAAGGAACGTTTCAATCAGCGTTCTTTTTTCATCCACCATATAATCCTCATAACTCTTATCAAATATCTCTACCTCTAAAATAGAACATCTCCCGCTATCCTCCTGATAGTTTCTTTAACCTCTCTAGGACAAAAAATATAAAATTTCATTAACGGGTCAGAAGAACTCTGAATTAATGATTCTTCTTCAAGTGGAGTCAATCCCCCATGCTCATCTTCTAGAAGAATCGGTGTCTTGTTTTCTTTAAGATACGCATAGGAGGATTTATACATTGCATTCACGATCTCCTGTTTATAAATAATAATGAAATCCTTATCGCAACCTGCTTCACTGGCGAGTTTCTCTTCCATTTTAGTAAACATCGAAGGTTTCATTTTTATTATTTTACTTTTTATCGAATAGTCTAATTTCTTGTTGACATTAATCTCGAATCCTCTTTTCAATAATTTTCTGTTCTCAAGACAGTCGATTAATTTATAATCGTTATTTTCCGGGTTGGAATTCAATAAAATCCGGTCAAAAAACCTGATATCGTCCATTGAAAGGTAATTCTTTAAGAAATTCTCATCCTTTAAATTAAATAGTTCATTATCCAGAGTACCTTCTCTTATTGCTATTTTTACAGCTCTGCGGAACATGCTATCCGAAATAGCCCTGACATGGTGCTGGTAAACCTGCGTATGCATGAGATAACGCGCCAATCTGTAATTTTCCAAGGCATCCTTGCCTTTCCAAAGAATAGTAAGATTTGATCGGTCATCTTCAGAATTCATATTAATTGTATGAAGAATTCTTTCAAAATCAAAAACACCATATGCAACACCTATATGAAACGAATCCCGCCTCAGATAGTCTAATTTATCTGCATCAATATTGCTTGAGATAATCTCATTGCTTACTGTTTCGTTTTCCTCATCGAACAGTTCCAGTACTTTTTTTTTATCCCTACCCAAAATCCTGCCAATAACTTCATCTTCGCTTATTATTTTTTTGGTAATTTCCTCATGCGAAACCGTTTCGCCTTTTGATTTGAGTACATCTTCAAAACCATGGGATAAAGGGCCGTGCCCTATATCATGAAGGATTGCTGCATAACGAATAGCCTTCATCTGGTCCTTTGACAATTCGATCTTTTGAGCCATTCTATTCGCAACATGAAGCACCCCCAGCGAGTGTTCAAATCTGGAATGGCACGCGCTGGGATAAACAAGATGCGTATTTCCAAGTTGTTTTATTCTTCTTAACCTTTGCAAAAAAGGAGAACTCAGCAGTTTAATCTCAGAATCTGTAAGCCCTATGAATCCATAAATCGGATCCCTTACAAATTTTTCGATTCTTGGCATGAGGATTACTTACTTAAACCAAGACTTTGTAAGAGTTCTAGAGCCATTTCGATTTGTTCTGATGACAGATCCCAGCCAAAAGAACTCGCCGTACTTGTAATAGCATCATATGTCATTGGCTCTTTCTTTTTTGATAAAATGTAACTTACTTTTGCTGCCCAGGACAAAATCTCCGGATTAAAATTAACTGTGTCTCTGCATATTTCTACTACCCGGGATATTTTATCAAAATCCGCTGCATTTGAACTCCTAAACTCTTCAACGAATTGCTCTCCATCAGATGATAAAGAATAATGGTATTTTTTCCAGTTTTCTGGAACAGTGTATCCAGTTGTTCTGGTTGTTTCTACGGTTTCTTTCAGGAAATCGATTGAAGCTAACATTTGCGTTGAGCTTGCAACATCGGCACTGTAAGGACCATAATAATGCGGACGATATTTTACGTCAACAATTTCGAAAACTGAAAGAAAATAAACAATTTTTTGAATAGCAGTCCTTCCCAGAATATTATTGCCAGCTATCTTGACCACCGTAATGATAGCATCAGAAACATCCATCTTCAATCCTCCATTTCAATAACTTTATACCATTCTTTATATATAAGTATATTGCCAATAATATAGAAGCCTATGCCTAGCGGTGTGAAAGTATTCATAAATACATCGCCTTAAATCCATTCAATGCCCTGCTCTTCAAACTCAATATTTTCCATGCCCAGAACGAAACCTCTTCATCAGACATAGAATGAATAATTTCAAGTGCTTCTTCAACACGAGGTCTTTGCTCTATACTTGAGGTCAGCCGTATTGCAAGAAGCAATTTCATTGAGATCTCAGTTGTAAGCCTGTATTCGTTATTCCATTTTGATTTATTAAAATCTAAGGTGAAAACATCATCATCAAAAACAGTTTGATAGGATTTCACCCTACTTTTAAGATCATCATGATATTTCTTTATTAATGAATCCAGAAATTTCTGAATGATCTCAGCGCGCCATGAATATATTACTCCGATATTATTTGAAAAATGCTTGTTCAAACCATCAATATGCTCTTTTAATTGGACAGACCGAATTTTCCCATCTTTTAAAAAGATTGAATAATGAACTCTATCTTTGCTGAGATAATTTTTCAATTGAGCCACCTGATTTTATTTTTTCAATTTCGAGTTAAATACAAGAACATCACCCAATGCTTTTAATTGACCAAAATTATCCACCAGGTCATCATCTATTTTCAATTCGCTTCCAAAAGATAACTCAAGATGCGCTTTAAGGTTATCCGCAAACATATTTGATATCTTAAATAGAATTTCCATCAAGCTATTCAAATCAGAAATCTCGGTTTCATTAATTGTTAGACTCATTTTCTCACTTGAAATATTAACAGAGTGCTTAACATCCGATATCCCCAACAAAATCAAACTCAATTTGTTTTGAAGTTGCGGAAATACCCTCACATTCGAAAAAGTAAAGCCCATATTCTGGATTTCCCAATCCTTATATTCACCAATTTTTGATATGTCCGAAATATCAACAAAATCAGGTTGGCGTATCCTCGCCTTACCCTTCAAACCGTCTGTACCTCCATCATCAACGCCATATTTAAATCCACTTCCCCCCACAGTTACTTCCACTTTTCCTTTATCTGAAAAACTGTTCAATTTAGTCTCAATTGCTTCAGCTC
>JBAQLI010000212.1:0-31790 GCA_049301735.1 Candidatus Methanoperedens sp. | reverse complement strand
ATTGATCTAATTCTGTTTCTTCAGGTAGATCATATTCAACCGGCCTTGACTTTCTTGAATGTTTTATTTTCTCTTTTTTCTTGGTACCTTCGGTTCTCTTAATATATTTTGGCCCCGAATCAATCCTTTCGATTTCACGTTCAGTCTTGTTATTGTTATTATTATCCCCATTTGCCCCTACACTTGCCATTTGCAGCCATACGGAACTTGACTTTCGTTCACCATTTGTGTTATCTTTATACTTGAATATAATATCGACTGATACAAGACCTTTGGAATCGTCTTTTAACCCCAATACGATCTTTCGTGTATCATCTTCTGATAATGGATCACCTGTATCTCTTACCTGGACATTTCTTGAGAACTTGGCCATATTCTCATAATCTGTCTGGGTGTCAGCATCTTCTACTCTTGATATATAATTGCACTCCATATATGATGGAACTTCAATTTCAATCAGGGGAATATCCACGATATCAGGAATGTCAGCATCTTCACAGTTTCGCCATTTGTCATTTTCATTAGATTCTATTCTTGCTATTGCTTCCTGTGCATGTTTTCGAAGTTCTGTTGAACCGTTCTTCCTGGCAGACCTTAATACCGTTAAGGCACGTTTATCACCAATGCGCCCCAGCGACCACGCCGCATTTATCCTGACATTTTCAATCGGGTCATTCAAAAGCCCGATCAGGGGAAGAACAGCTTTCACATGTCCTATTTCGCCAAGAGCCCATGCAGCGTTTGAACGGATCTGAACATCATCTGTCTCAAGAAATCCTATTAGAGGAGATATTGCCTTCCTGGTCCTCAGTTCCCCTAACATGCGTATCGCTTCACGGCATTCCTTTATATCGCCGGTTTCAAGAATATTCAGCAACCCTTCAATATCCTGGCGCTTTTTCATATCTCTTAAATCATTATAATCTAAAGGCAATTTAACTCCCTCTTTGGGATAATAATCGATTATTTATCATCATTGATACTCTCAAGTCTAAGACATATTTCCTTTCACACAAATATAAATGAGGGTGTGAAGTAGGGTATCAAAAAATAACTATTAAAAAATAAAATATAAATCCAGACCTGAACCCGTATGTCATAATCTGGTTTATTTTCACGTTAAAACCAATTTAATGATGAGGTGACTCTTCTTTTTCGGCAACTCGTCGTTTTATCGTATCTTCACAAGCTTCAAAACAACTTTCACATAACGCTTTGTTTGAATCCCTGTGATATGGTTCCTGGAATATGGGTATCTGCACTATCACCTGGAATAAAGGCACATTCCTTGTGCCGCATAGATCGCATTTTTTTGCTTTTATGGGAACCCGATTGACGTTCGCCTCATGACACCTGTTAAGACATTCCTCGTTTATGCCTCTCCATGTACCTTTCGGATAAGCGAGTATTACACTCTCGTCTTTTACTTTTACCGGGCAAAGGGTTGGTCTTGCTGCACCACATAATTCACAATCTGCCATAATTATCACACTCCTAGAACTTGAGCCGCATTGATCGCCATCTGGATGAACGGTTCAGGATACAGGCCTATTCCGATCGTACCTATCACTGCAAGAAGGATCGCAATTACATAAGGAACCGGTTCTTTTATTCTTTCGCCATTTGGCGGCAGCACATACATATATCTTATGACCCTGGCATAATAATAAATGGATAGTGCGCTGTTTAAAATTGCAATGATCACAATAATTAAGAGCCAGCTGCTTGCCTGGCTTACTGCTTCTACCGTTATTGAATAGAATAATACGAATTTCCCGATAAATCCTGCTGATGGCGGTATTCCTGCCAGGGCCAGGAAAAATATGAACAGGGACAATGCGGTTATTGGTGCGCGTTTTCCAAGCCCTGCAAAATTGCCTAAATCATCTGTGTTCTTCGCATTCTTATTATCATTCAGAACCATATAGCTGACAACTGCCACTGCAATGAATGCGCCTCCTTTCATGAGGGCATGGCCAAGCGCAAGAAGGACGCCTCCAGCGACTGACATTTGTGTCATCACCACAAAAGCAAGTGAAATATATCCGGCCTGGGCGATGGATGAATATGCAAGCATCCTCTTGATGCTGCGCTGGGAAATTGCGACAACGTTACCGTATGTCATGGTTATTATTGCAAGTATTGCAAATGTATATTGGATATCCACTTTGATCGCCACTAATGCCAGGATAAGAACCCTGAATGCTGCAACAAATCCCATCTTCTTTGAACCTGCTGCAAGCAGGGCAGATACTACGCTGGGTGAACCTTCGTATGTATCAGGAGCCCACATATGGAATGGAACAAGCGCCATCTTGAAACCAAATCCTGCAACAAGGAAAATCATTGCCAGTATCCCAAGAGAGCTTTCTGCACTGAGATGAGTTATCCTAAAGAATTCAATTATCGCAGGAATATTGGTCGAACCTGTTATTCCATAAATAAGCGACATGCCGAATAACATCAATGCAGATGATATTGAACCTATTATGAAATATTTCAATGCAGCTTCAAGTGAAGCAGGGTTCTTTTTCTCAAAACCTGCAAGTACGTATGTTGACATGCTTGCAAGTTCAAAACCTACAAATAACGCTATCAGGTCATTTGCCGATGCTACTACCATCATTCCGACCGTTGACAGGAGAAGGAGTGCATAATATTCATCCTGATTGCGATTATTCTTAAAATATTCTATAGAAGCAATGACTGCTATTAATGAAACTATTATGAATATTAATTTGAAAACCTGGGACAATGGGTCAATAACCAGGGAATCATAGAAAAAACTCGTCTTCCCGGTCATTCCGTTACCAAGAACATATACAAGTGAAGCCAGAAGCCCTGCTGCGCTTAAGTATCCAAACATATTCTTGGATTTATCGCTTATCAATAAACCCATTAGTATAATGACAAAAGCCAGTATGGTCAGCAGTATTTCAGGGAGAAGTAAAGTAAAATTCATGTTATCACTCCTTTCATTCCGGTAACAAACTGAAGTAGTTGGGTTGCACTCGTAGTCATCATATCAAGCACAGGGTTCGGATTTAGTCCGAAGTATATGACCAGGAGGACAAGAATGGCCATGGAGGCTATTTCATAGTTCGCCCCATCATGGATATGCCCCAGTTTTTCATTATATGTACCAAATACTGCCCTTTGCATGGCCCAGAGATGGTATCCTGCTGTGAAAACGATACCAAAGAGTGCAAGTATCACAAATGTTGGAAGCGTAAAATACGAGTTCACAAGAATGAGGAATTCAGCAATGAACCCGCTCATACCTGGTAATCCCAGCGAAGCCAGGAACCCTGCCAGCATGACAAACGTCAGTTTTGGCATATATTTAGCTATGCCTCCCAGGTCGTGGATTATCCTTGTTCCTGCAGAATGCTGGATCACACCGCATGACATGAACAGGATACCTGTTATAAGACCATGCGAGAACTGCTGGTACATCGCCCCGCTTACGGAAAGTGGAATAAGTGCAGCAGCGCCAAGGGTCACATAACCCATGTGGCTTATACTGGAATAAGCAACCATCTTCTTGAGGTCACGCTGGGCCAGAGCCAGGAAAGTTCCGTATAGTATGCTAAGCACTCCGATTATAGCCATGATCGTGATCATTTTTCCTGGTGAATCAGAATATGGCAGGATTGGAAGGATCACCCTGAATAGGCCGTACCCGCCCATCTTGAGCAGCAAAGCAGCAAGTATGACACTGCCCGCTGTTGGAGCTTCAACGTGTGCATCAGGCAGCCAGGTATGGAAAGGCACCGCAGGCATCTTGACGAGAAAACCAAACAATAACCCCAAGAATACCGCATCTTTTATAGAAATTATATCTTTCAGCAGCCATCCGTCCATGACCTGATAGGATTTCAGGAGTTCAAAGATGTCAAAACTCGGTTTTCCGGTTACATGTAGTGCATTGAAGTAGAGCGTAAATATCGCAAGCAGCATAACCAGGCTTGCCACATGCGTATATATGAAGAACTTAATTGCTGCGTAGTCTTTTCTTGGGCCCCCCCAGATACTTATCAGGAAGTACATTGGTATAAGGACGATTTCCCAGAATATATAGAACACAAAGAAATCAAGTGAAGTGAAAACTCCCATCACACCTACCAGTTCGAGGAGGATCAAACCGTAGAACTTGTTTGCCTGTTGTGTTTCACCCCATGCAAATATGACAGTAAGCGGGATAATTATATTCGATAACAGCACAAGCGGCATACCGATCCCATCAACACCGAACTTTAGGTTCACTCCGATACTTGGTATCCAGGAGTATGTTTCAAGGAACTGTATCGTGGCTATCTTACTATCAAATCCTGAGAATAATATCAATGATAAAGCAAATGATGCCAATGATGTTATCAAAGCGATCGTGCGTGCCTGCTTACGGGTTTTTGTTAAAAATGTTAAGATCGCTCCAAGCAAAGAGATAACGATCATTAATGAAATTAAAGCTGCCATTATGTCCCTCCAAATTTAAGCTTGAGCAAAACTAAAAGCAACGCTATTCCAAGTATTGTGACTGAAGCATAATTCTGGATTATGCCTGTCTGCAATTTCCGGATTATTTCACCAAGCTTAAGCAGTGTATTGCTGATAATATTGTCTATTATAAGCCAGTCAATGATCTTTCGGTCAACGAACTCTCCTGACCGGGCTACAACATCATGTGTCAATTTGACACCGATCAGGTTTGCACCTATCTTTGGTTCATAATATCTGTTATACAACAGTTTATAAAGTGGATTCCCTGATGAAACGATCTTACTCATATCGATCATTCGTTTGTTGTAAATTACATATGATATTAAGAAACCCAATACACCCACGATCACGGGCAACAGTACTAAAAATGCTGATGGGTGGAATGCCTCACCTTCATGAACAGCTATATTTACATCCATCAATTCAAAATTTTTCTCAAGATAACCATAGAAACCAATCTGGGAGAAACCAAACAAAAGGGCAAATATTGCCAATATCATTAATGGTCCTGTCATTACTCCAGGTGATTCATGGGAATGCCTTTCAGAACGCGGCTTTCCTGTAAATGTCATGAACCACAGCCTGAATATGTATATTGATGTCAAAAGAGCTGCAATAATTGCAAAGCCGTATGGGATCATATCATGCGTCACTTCCCCATACTCTAATGCACCTTCTATTATTGCGTCCTTGCTGAAGAAACCCGCAGTTCCAATATTCATAATGGGCATACCCAGACTCGCAAACGGAAAGCCAATACCTGCCAGTGCAAGTGCTGCTATTAACATGGTTGTACCTGTGATCTTCATCTTGCTGAATAATCCACCCATTTCACGAATATCGTTGGTGCCAAGTGCATGTATCACGCTTCCGGCACACAGGAAAAGCAGTGCCTTAAAGAATGCGTGGCTTAAGAGATGGAACATGGATATTCCTACGGCTTTTGCTCCAAGAACAGTTCCGGCAGTCCCAAGTGCCAGCATCATGTAACCAAGCTGGCTGACTGTTGAATAAGCAAGCACTCTCTTAATATCATTCATTACAAGTCCCATCGTTGCTGCAAAAATGGCAGTGAAACCGCCAACATATGTAACAATCAGAAGCGCATCCGGCACACCCGCAGATATTGTTGACGGGGTTGCGACAAACATCGGGAATGTTCTTGCAACAAGGTAAACACCAGCCGTTACCATTGTTGCTGCATGAATAAGTGCAGACACTGTTGTCGGGCCTTCCATGGCATCAGGCAACCAACCATGAAGAGGGAATTGGCCGCTCTTACCTATAGCTCCGCCAAAGAAGAGAAGTGCGATATATGTTAATTGTGTCCCATCGATCAACGGAATTGCTTCAAACATTTTCTTGAATTGCAGTATGTAACTTTGTGATTCGATAACAAGAGTTCCATTATCTACAAGCAATTTCATATTTACATAGAGCAGTACGATCCCAGCAAGGAAGAGCACATCTCCTACCCTTGTAACAAGGAAAGCCTTCTTAGCTGCTGCCGCTGCTGATGGTTTATGATACCAGAAACCAATCAGGAGGAATGAACACAGGCCCACAAGTTCCCAGGAAACGAAGAACTGGAGGATATTATCAGATAATATTACGCTTAACATCGCTGCTGTGAACAATGATGTTTCTGCAAAATACCGTGGTCTTGCAGGGTCATGCGCCATGTACCCGACAGCATAAATGTGAATCAGCAGGCTTACAAATGAAACCATCATCAGCATTACTACAGCCAGTGGATCAATTAAGATCCCAAGATTCATTCCCGCAAACCATGGCAATGATTGCTGTACCATACCATCTGTTGGATATATTTCAAGGAATATCCCCAGTGAAATGATAAACGATCCTGCTATAGCCGCTATTGGGAGCAATGCTCCGCCTGAATAGAGCTTCTTTCCGAGGAAAAGCGTAAAAACAAACGCTATAACCGGTAATAATACTATTAGTGCTGCATAATCACTGAACATATTACCACCTCAAGATATTGATATTGTCAAGATTGATCGTATCCTTCAACCTGAACAATGCAACAAGTATCGCAAATCCAATGGCTGCTTCTGCTGCTGCTATGGCAATTGAGAATATTGCAAATACCTGGCCTGTCGCATTGCCATTGTAACTTGAGAACGCAACAAGGTTAAGATTTGCTGAGTTCAAAAGCAGTTCTATGCACATCAGGATTTTGATTCCGCTTCTTTGTGTAATTATTCCATATACACCTATGGTGAATATTATTATCGAAATTAAGAGATATGAATATAACGACATTTTATGCCTCCTTTTTTGCGACATACAGGGCACCGATCAATGCTGCCAGCAATAATAGTGAAAGCAATTCAAAGGAAAATATAAAATCGCTGAAAATCCCGCCCCTGATATCGGGACTTCCTGCAATATCCTCGATACTGATTGCAGTTATTTCCTCCTTCTTTGCCAGATCCGTATAACTGTTATCCAGGGCCATGAACAATACAGCAAACAACAATAATGCGATCAATAAATTGAATGTCTTGTTGATCATTTTATTCTTCCTCTCCCTTCTTGGTCAACATAATAGTGAATAATATAAGGGTTATTACAGCCCCAACATAGACAAGAATCTGTACCCATGCAAGGAATTCTGCTTCCAGGAGTATGAATAGACCAGCGGTTCCAATGAATGTACCTGCAAGATATATTGCACTGTGGACTAATTTATTTGACCTGACCACCATGATCGTTGATATGATCGTGAGAACCGAAATAACAAGAAATACAATGTCTATCATTGTTTCACCTCTTTGTTGAATAATAATCTATCAGGACCATACACAAGACTCTCACGGGTGTAATCCGCAAGTTCATAATTCCCGGTCATTTTCATAGCATTCATGGGGCATACGTCCACACAAAGGCCGCAAAACAGGCACATCCCGATATTGACCTGAGGATACCATTTGGTTTTATGTTTGACTATCTGGATAGTCCCATTCGGACAATTTACTTCACATATCCCGCAACCTATGCAGGCGTTTTCATCTACTGCATGCAGTCCCCTGAATCTTGGTGACACTTTCATTTTCTGGTATGGGTACTGAACGGTCACAGTCGGCCTGTTACCGACGCGTAACATATGTTTCATTGTAACAATGAGCCCTTTAATTATTCCAACCATTCCCCAGTTTTTTGTTATCCAGGCCATTAGAACACTCCTACGGTCAAAAGGAAACCAGTGACCAGTAAATTAAGTAAAGCCAGAGGTATCATGATCTTCCATCCCAGGTTGAGGAGTTGATCTATCCTTACCCTGGGTACTGTATCTCTCAACCACATCGCAAAGAATATTACTGCATAGGTCTTAACCAAAAATACTCCCAACGATACCAGTGGAACCAATGCCGCTGGAAGTAATGAAATGTATGGGAATGACCATCCACCAAGGAACAGCGTGACAACAATTGCAGATACTGAGAATAAATGAGCATACTCTGCAAGGAAGAACATTGCAAATTTCATTCCGCTGTATTCAGTGAAGAATCCTGCAACAAGTTCCTGTTCAGATTCCTGGAAATCAAATGGTATGCGTCCCATTTCAGCAATAGAAGCAATAAGGAATAAAATGAAACCCAGAGGCTGCAGGAATATGAACCATTTTGGAATAAAGCCAAACCATGTGCCATTTTGCGCGGTTACAATATCAACAGTACTCAGGGAGCCTGTGAACAAAACAATAGCAATCGCAGAAAGGGCCAGTGGTATTGTATAACTTATATCCTGGGCTACGGCCCTCATCGCTCCCATCAAAGAATATTTATTATTAGAAGCCCAGCCTGCCAGCAAAATCGCAATTGGTGACGCGGCAGAGATAGCAATAATATAGAGAAGCCCAACCTTTAGATCTGATATTATCAGTGACTCGCCAAACGGCAGTGGAATAAATATAAGGAGCGCTGGTATGAATACAAGAAAAGGCGCAAGCGTAAAAACCCACCTGTCAGCTTTTGCAGGAATTATATCTTCTTTTCCAATGAGTTTGACACCATCCATGACTGGCTGGAGCAATCCTCTTGGGCCTGTTACCATCGGACCGTATCTTGCCTGCACCATAGCGACAACCTTACGTTCCATCCATGTAAGGAACATGATCGTTAGAAGTGCGAAAACAAATAGTACCGCAATCTCTGCGAATACTATAATGATTCTCAAAACATACTCGATTCCTAATGTCTTGAATATGTTATTTATAGGTTCATAAATCCCGATATAATTCAGGATGTACACAATAAGTTCGTAAGCATTTGCAAACATTATATCACCGGTCCACATCGCCAAGAACAACATCAATGGTCCCAAAGGCCGCTATCAGGTCAGGGATCATAAGCCCTTCCACCATTTTAGGTATAGCTGTAAGATTACAGAAAGAGGGTGAACGTATTTTGATCCTGTAGGGTTTAATGGTTCCGTCACTTACAATATAAAAACCTAATTCACCTTTAGGCGCCTCGATCCTGCTGTAAACCTCACCGGGCGGCGGAGTGAATATTCTCGGGAAATACGTAGAAACTGCTGTTGGGGCGCCTGTCATCGGAGCTATCCCATATTTAGCCTGGCTTGCTGGTTTTGCCGGAGGCATAGCATCAACTACCTGTCTTAAAATATGCAGGCTTTCTCGCATCTCATCTATTCTTACCATGTATCGGGCGAAGCTGTCACATTCATTGCGCACACATACTTTGAAATCAAGGTCAGGATACACGGAATACGGCTCCAATTTCCTTATATCGTAATTCACGCCATGACCGCGAAGTGACGGACCTGTCATACCATAATTGATAGCGTCCTGCGCGCTCATTACCCCTATACCTTTCATTCTCCCCATGAAAATCTCATTACCGCTGATAAGCTGCTCGTAATCATCAATGCGCTTATCCATATCATTTATGAACTCGTTGAGTTTTGGTATGAAGCCCTCAGGCATGTCTTCCCTTACTCCTCCGGGCTTGATATAATTAAAAGTCATCCTTGCGCCGCATAACATCTCGAATAACTGCAGGGCATTTTCCCTTTCCCTGAACCCATACATTATCATTGTGGATGCGCCAAGGTCAAGAAGAAGAGAGCCAAGCATTACGAGATGGTTCACTATCCTGTTCAGTTCAAGCGTGAGAACACGTATGTACTCTGCTCTCAACGGAACCTCTATGCCTGCAAGTTCCTCCACGGCCTTAACGTAAGCGTAATTATTGGGAAAGGCTGAGATATAATCGAGCCTGTCTGTGTAAGGAACGAACTGCATATACGTCTTCATCTCCCCCAGCTTTTCTGTCCCCCGGTGGAGATATCCCATGACGATTTCGCATTTCCTGATTATCTCTCCGTCCATGGTTAACTTAAACCTCAATACACCGTGTGTACTGGGATGAACAGGACCCATGTTAATTAGAAGTTCATCTGTTTTCATTTTATCTCCTCAACAGGTTCGTCCCGTCAGTGCTCACGATATCTTCTCCATCCTCCCCTACAGTAACGAACTGCTCAACATTCATATCATAATCCTTTCGCAGGGGATGGCCGATCCAGCCATCGGGCAGCAGTATCCTTTTAAGATTCGGGTGGCCTGAGAACGTGATCCCGACAAGGTCATATGTCTCCCGTTCAAGCCAGTCTGCCACTTTCCAGATAGACGCAAGCGAAGCAACTTCGGGATCCTTATGGTCAAGTATAATCTTTAAAACAAGGTTCTGTTTTTTGATATAAGAAAAGAAATTGTAAACAACCTCGAACCTATCCCTGTAATCAATCCCCGTTATAACCGAAAGATTGTCAAATCCCATTTCTTTCACTTTCTTTGCCACATTTAACAGATCTTCTTTCTTAATGATCGCAAGAGGTTTTTTTATCTGAAGCCCTACACTTACGACAGAATCCGGAAATAACTGCTTTAGCTCTTCGGCCGGGTTCATTTGTTCAGCCCCCATTTTGCTCCATATCCCTGGTTCTTGATCTTTTCTCTCAACTGGATAATGCCATATATCCATGCCTCTGGCCTGGGAGGGCATCCGGGAATATAAACGTCCACGGGTATTATCAGGTCAACGCCTTTCAAGACAGAATATGATTCATGGTAAGGTCCTCCTGTATTTGCACAGCTGCCCACAGAAATGACCCATTTGGGGTCAGGCATCATTTCGTAAAGTTTTTTTACTCTTGGGGCCATGCGTTTTGTAACAGTTCCTGCCACGAACATAAGGTCAGCCTGTCTCGGACTTGCCCTGAAAATTTCCATTCCAAAGCGCGCTATATCATGATGTGCCATGGCTGTGGCCATCATTTCGATAGCGCAGCAGGCAAGACCGGATGTGACAGGCCACAGGGAGCTCAAACGCGCCCAGTTAAAAATCTGGTCAATTGTTGAAAATAATATTAATCCTTCTCGTTCCCTGGCTGCAAGGACTGTGCTGATAAGGCCGGTATCATTCAGTTTATCAAGCGCAGTCACAGGCTGCTTCTTTGTAAATTTGATCTTTGTAGTATCAATTGTTAATGGATCCACTCTAAAGCCTCCTTTCTCCATGCATAAGCCAGGCCTATTATAAGTACTTCAATAAAAATTATCATTTCAAAAAATCCCAGCGGTCCGAGGTTCTTAAATTGCACTGCCCATGGATACAGGAAAAGGACTTCAACATCAAATACCAGGAAAACAATAACGATCAGGTAATATTGGATGTTAAAATGTATCCTTGCATCACCTATAGGGGTCTCGGCGCATTCATATGTAGAAAGTTTTACTTTTGTTTTATTGCTTGGCCTTACCATCCTTGACATGAATAGTGAGATCGCTACGAACACAACACCGACGATCGTAAGAATTACGACAGGTAAATAATTATCTAGAATTTCATTTGTGACCATTTGACCACCGTTTATATTCTGCTTAAAAAAGGATTATTGCTATAAAAAGCTTATGAAATTGTTTTAGCGTAAAATTCTTTAATGATTCCGACAACTGAAGGCAAATAATTAATCAGGCTAAATCATGACAGAAAAATTATTTGACATCAAAATAGGTTATGCATCACCCAAAAATCCAATTGCAGTTGCTTCAATGGCAGGCATAACCGATAGCAAATTCGCAAATGGTTTTGCGAATGCAGGATTGATCATTCTCGGCGGATATAACCTCGATAAGCCAACAAATGAAGCTGCCCGGAAAGAGGTTGAGAGGGGCAGGACCGAGTTCGTATCAGATAAACCCCTGGAATTCCTGGAGTCAGAACTTGTTGCTGCAAAAGGATACACAACGATCGCAGTCAATGTACGCGCAGCATCCATTGAACCATTTTTAGAAGCGGCTGTTCTTGCGAAAGAACATGGCGCCATTCTTGAATTAAATGCGCATTGCAGACAGCCTGAAATGGTTGAACTGGGAGCAGGTGAGGCATTATTAAAAGACATACCGCGCCTTTGTGAATATATCAAAGAGATCAAAAAAACAGGCGTCGTGCTCTCGATCAAAATAAGGGCAAATGTTGTGAATGATGTAGAACTTGCAAAAGCTATCGAAAAGGCCGGGGCTGATATTATACATATAGATGCCATGCATCCGCAGGGTGTGGATATCGGGGTGATCAAACGGATCAGGAACTCAACGAACCTGTTCATAATAGGTAATAATTCGATCACGGATTTTGAAAGCGCCAAGGAAATGTTTTCCCATGGCGCAGACATGGTCTCGGTTGCGCGCGCAGTCCGGAAAAATCCCAGAATCATCGACCAGCTTGTTTTTGAAGTGACATCTTTCCAATCCATGACCGGATGGTATAACGCCCCCAAGCATATTTGCGGCGGAGGCGACCTGAGAGCGCTTGCTTTTTGCTGCCTTCCCGTAAAACCATGTGCACTTCACGGTGCGCTTAAACAGGCAGGTATCAGTGCTGAAGAATTCATGAAGATCAAGACTGATTTTGCACGGAAAACACCTATTGAATATGGTGAAGGGACATGTTTTGGAAGCATGACATGGTGCTGCAAGATCACAAAACCCTGTTTCTTAAGGGATTCTGCGCTTGAATCCAGCGGCCTGTCGGATGTGGAATATATGAGGATCAAAAAGAGATTGTCGGAATATATATTGAAACATGTGAAAAAATGATAGTATTTTTTAAATAAAAAAAATTAGAAAAATTGAAAAAAAGTTATGCTGTTAACGTCTTTGGTTTCAGCATAACGTACATGTAAACCAGGGCTATAATGATACATAAGGCTGAAACAGCCTCCATGACCTCACCGAACTCATTAAGAGGCCCATACCATACGCTGGTCTTTTCAAGGAATATTCTTCTGAATGCTCCCAGTAACTTCCATAGTAAGAACGGCACAAAACCTAACGTGAAAACCATTATTCTTTTAAATAAGGGACCCTCTTTTATAGTATTATATCCCAGATCTATTAATAGATAAATGATCGTCGCTATGATTAATGCCGTTACAGTATCTTCAGCTCCACGCAGATTCGTGATACTGCTGCAAAGGAAATCCGGACCCAGATTGCATGCCATGTTTATACACCCCTGTACATATTGTTTATCACTTTATGGTAGCTATAGAACCCATACAACAGGATTATTGAGCCTGCCATCCCCAGCAAATATCTGGCGACCTGAGCATCATAACTCGATTCGAAATCAGGAATAATCAGTTTAAAACTTACCCTGAGCCCTATGAGTAATAATCCTGCTGCGATGATGGTCCATGCCTTTGTACCCGTGTCATCTCCGAAACTTAATTTTTTCACAAACCTTGCAAACAATATGGCAAATATTATGCATATTAGCCAGAATACAGCCTGTGTTCCAGGTTCTATCAGGAAATTTATTATCTCGCTCATTTAATTCACCCGCATGCGGCTTTAATGGTTGTGAGGAACTGCGCCGCGCTTGCATCTCCTTTTAACATTCTTACTCGTTCATATAAGACTGAATTGCAATCATTCATCATATTTGGATTGACATCCGATATTGCATTAAGCCTTAATTTGGCCATCACGTCGATGGTGGCTTTTGCGCCTGATTCTGAAAAGACCTTTACAAGGTTATCCAGAGCAATTTTCAAATATTTTTCCTTTTCCACAATATTACCTCTCATTGTGCCCTTCGTTTTCGCTATCTAAAATGAACTTCTACAAATTTAGAAAGATCAATAGAAGTATCCATCGCATAAATATAACCATAGTTGTGAAAAAATACACACGAAAAGTCTCAAATATTAACCTTGAAATTGTTTTTTATTCTCGTTATCAAATTCGGCCTGAATTCCACATCTGGGTCTAATCCAAACTTCTTGTTTCTCTTGTGTCAGGTTTCTGTCAGGGCACTCCGACCCATCAGCCAGGTTCGAGCCGTTTGACCGTTTATTACCATTTCGTCGAACTCCTGCTGCTGGAGTTTGTTTCAGTTATATAAGTTCGATGTTGTTTTCCATATTTCCATTTTTACGAGATCTTCAATAATTTATAGTATGCTGCCCCTGTGCAGGGTTTACAATAAATTTCATTTCCTTTTCTTTCTATCAGGCTTTCAGGGACCAGCTCGCGGCATTCTTTGCATGTTACTATCCCGGATTTCTCGAAATTCTGACCCTTATTTATCTCAACATCCTGGATAAGAAAATGTTTTTCATCCATATCCACTAATTGCATGCCAAGCTCCTCTTCCTCCTCATGGGAGAGTTTTCCAAGCCGCATCATCCATTTGTTCATTAGCGTTGAGTGCTTATTCGCATCATCCTTAAGTGCAACGCGCACACCTTTTTTCGTCCTGGCATCGCCAAGAGTGAGAGCAAGCTTTCCATAATCTTCAACAAAAGCGCTCCCATGTCCAAGTGTGCAGCCGGTCGCAGCCTGCATGGCATCTGCAAGGCATCGAGCTGTTTCGGATATACCGACGAGATATTTATCTCCCTTTTTAGTCTTCATTCGAACAAGCGCAATCTCACTCATTCTTAATCCAAGCGCAATGCCAGGCGCCAGATGGCCATGAAGGTCTATTGCAAGATTTACGATTTTTTTATCCATGTACCTCCTTTTTTATATACTCGTGGCTGTTGAATTTCCAGAAGTATGAAAGTATCATCCCCGCAAGGAACCCCGATGCCATGTTTATTGCAAAAGAAGTAACTGCTACAATCATCAAGACAATCAACTCTTTGTGTGCGGTCACACCTTTTATATGAGTGGCAAGCTCCAATCCCCCAAATATTATCATTGTTCCAAGTATGCTGACAGGGAAGGATCTGGAAAGCAGCAAAACAGAACCTCCGAAAAACAATCCAAGCAGCAATTTAACAATACCCAGAAATACAACAGAACCCCCGGTGCGCGCCCCGAATCTATGCTGGGCAGCAAGTCCGCCGGCACCGTGGCACATGGGCATCGCGCCGAATGGCATTGTAAGAAGGTTCATCATGGCCATATTGAATCCGATCTTGTCTATGTTTGCCCTTTCTGCCTGTTCGGGATAATAATCTTTTACAAGCACCGCTGTGGCGATAAGGGAATTGAGGATCGTAAGGGGAAGCTGAGGGATCACCATCAGATACGATGCTGATAAAAAAGAACCTGTATCAGGAATAGATATTATCGGAGAATAAAGATCCCAGGAGATTGAGGATTTAAAATTGGTGATCATTAATAAAATCCCAATACCAAAAATAACCAGTGAAGCCGGGATTTTTTTGTTATTGAGTAGTATAAATCCTATCGCTGCAGCAAGTAATGCAGTAAGATAATTATCATACCCTGACAAATTTCCAGTGGAAATTATCAGATCAGCACCGGTTTTTAAGAATATCAATCCAAGACCAAGCTGAATTCCGCGAACTACACAATTGGGCACGTAATTATTTATTTTTGAAATTACTCTTGTCATGGACAAGACAAGCATAATTAATCCCATCAAAAAACCGGCAGCAATTATGGTTGTAGAAGGTAACTTATCAGATATCGCTATAATGCCGATAGCTTTCATGGGCTGAATCGCCATTGGAAGTCCGAATACAAAGCCGTTAAATATATTAAAAATCCCACTAAAAACCAGTATCGGAGAAGGATCCATGCCTGAAATAGTCACAATACCAACCAAAAATACGATAAAAGTACCCAGGTCTCCAAGTGAACCTGCTATTTCATTTCTATCGAACCGTATGTTCAGTTGTTCGAAATTTATTTTTTTCATAAATTTATTGATAATGCTCTGGCAGGATTTCTTATACCTGATTCTTCTAACTGAATAGATGTATTTCGACTAATTCGCCTTTTTTCATATTCCTATCTGTTACCACATATCCATCCACGATGGTAGACCTGGGTGATGCCGAGATGATCGCAGTCTCGTACTCCTTCTCAAACAGTTTCATACCTGAATTTTTATATCCCATTGTGTTTGCCACGTCCTGTGTTATTTTCACGAACAGAATGTAACTAAAACCTTTTTCCTGGAGCACTACATCCTCATTTATCGTTAGTTTGCAAGTTGCTCTTGGTATTTTTGTGAAATAACTTCGTACCACCATTTCAAGAGCCGCAAATGCACCTGTGGGCTTGCCCGGAAGGCTGAATACGGGCGTGTCATTTATTATTCCTACCGCGATCGGCTTGCCGGGCCGTATAGCAACCCTGTGGAATATGATTTCACCTGTTTCGGCAATGATATCTGCAACATAATCGCGCTCGCCCACTGATACGCCGCCTGTGGTGAAAACAACGTCGTTGTTATCTGTCGCATCCAGGAGCATGTTCTTTGTTTTATCATAATCATCAGGGACAGTCCCAATAAACGTGGATTCGCAGCCCAGTTCCTTCATGAATCCCTGTATCAGCACTGCGTTGGTATTTTTTATCATTCCGTTATGAATTTCCGTACCTGTGGAAATTATGCCTGTTCTAACCTTTCTGAATACCGGAACTTTTTCGATACCAAGGCTATATAAAAGCGCGGCGCTCTGGGGCATAATACGGTGATTTTTCTCAAATATCTTATCTCCTGTTCTGTAATCCGAGCCAGCACGGAACACATTTTCCCATTTTTTTAATCTCTTGCCGAAAAGTTGATCTTTTTTAACCTTTGCATCCTCCATCTTTAGCACAGCGTCTGCGCCCTGCGGGAGTAATGCACCTGTTGCTATTGCCACAGCTTCGCCTTGATTGAACTTTGCTATGAGATCGCCCGCATATACGTTGCCTGATATTTTCAGGGGATACTTATCTTCACAACGAACAGCAAACCCATCCATTGCAGCTATATCGAATTCAGGCGACATTGAATCTGCAAAAATAGTTTCACTGAGTTCTCTGCTTATGGAGTCATTAAGATCGACCAGTTCAGATCCACGCCTGAAGTAATATTCGTCCTTTAACTCCTTTATTTTTTCAAGCGCTTCTTTAAGGGATATTGGCGGTTTCATATTTTGCACATAATTTTAATCTGTTTGAGGTTATTTTTATAATATGGCTCTCTTATTTTTGCTGCGTCTTTAATCATTTCTCTTATTTCATCAGGAGTTGCTTCATCCTTGATTTCTATCAGGTTATCATTTCTCATAAGGCAAGGTTTCAACTTTCCAGTTGAAGTTAAACGCAGTCTATTGCAGTTTGCGCAAAAAATGGAATTATCTATCGGCCTGACCAGTTCGACTTCAACTCCGCCTATGATGTATTTTTTTCTCCGGTGCATCTGGCGCTCATTAATATAAGTAGCTCTTGATTCAAGCATTTTTTCTAAACTATTTATATCAATCATATACTGGCTAACGTTTTTGAAATTCATGAGTTCGATCAGCTGCAATATCACATTTCCATTATATCTATCTGCAAGTGATGCGGCACGTTTTGAAAGTAATACACCATTAGTTGTTGCAGATATATCTTTTAAATCCGGTAGCGCTCTTATTATCTCCTCAAAATCATTTCTCATCAATGGCTCTCCACCTGAGAATTTTACTTTCTTAACTCCAAATTCAGTTGCCGTCGTTACAATTTTAACAATAGTGTCAAGAGAGATCTCTCGTTCAGGATTTCTTTCTTCCCCTTCTTCATGGCAATAAATACAGTTTAAATTACATTTTTTCGTGATGGAGACGCGCAGGCTTGTTATAACGCGGCCATAAGAATCCATAAGCATATTATTCATGAATATTCGTTTTCCAATCAGAGCAAATTTAATTTATCTATCCGCTTATTAAAATACGTATAGATGTAGTTGTATAAAATCATTTTTCTAAAGAAAAATTCTATTAACAGCAATTATTTACAATAAAAATTCTAATACTGATGGCAATAATGTCAATATCTTTTAATGTATGGGGGAATAAAGCGATACATAAATATTCGGAATGAGAGTTTGTATGAAATCAGGAAAAAAAAAGATTCTGTTGGTTATACTATTATTTGTCATTATAAGCGGATGTCTTGAACCAGAAGGAGTTATAAAAGTCAATTTATCAAATCGTACTGAGGACAATATCGATAATTCAGATGCACAGATTCTCAGGATCGCAGTATCTGCAATCATCTCGCCTGATGAAACTCTGATTTATTATCAGGATATGTTCGATTATCTGTCTTTGAAAATGGGTGTTCCGGTAAAACTTGTCCAGCGTAAGACCTATCAGGAAGTAAACGACCTCGTTCGGAAAAATAGCGTGGATGCTGCTTTTGTATGCAGTCTTGCATATATAGATGGCAAAGACCAGTTTGGTATGGAACTTCTTGCAGTGCCCATAGTGCGAGGAGAACCTCGCTATTATTCATATATTATAGTGCCGAATGACAGTAGCATCAAATCTCTTGAAGAACTGAAAGGAAAGACATTTGCCTACACTGACCCTCTCTCCAATTCAGGGAAGCTATCGCCAGAGTATATGATAGCGCAGTTAGGTGAGAACCCGGAAACTTTTTTCAAACTTACATTTTTCACCTACAGCCATGATAAATCCATTCAGGCTGTAGCTGAAAAGATGGTTGATGGTGCTGCTGTGGATAGTCTGGTCTGGGATTTCAAAAATGCAACTGACCCGGATTTTACTTCAAGAACTAAAATAATAAGTAAGTCTCCTCCATATGGCATTCCTCCTTTGGTGGTCTCAAAAGACATTGACCCAACTTTGAAAGAGAAATTGGGCAAAATTCTTCTTCAAATGCATGAGGACGAAAAAGGAAGAGAGATACTGGATCGCATCATGATAGACCGGTTCTCAGAAGCTAATGATAGTCTCTATAATTCTGTAAGAGAGATGAAAAAGGTAGTCAGCGATGCTAAAAGAAAAGATACGTAAAATAAATAATTTCATAGGTGGGGGACTGGTAAGGAAATTTGTTATCTGGATAGTTTTCATCATAATGCTTCTCGGAGTCATGACAACTATTTTTGTACAGGTTAGCCTCACAAAGACATTGACAGAAGAGCTTCATGAGAGAGGACAGGTCATATCAAGGAATCTGGCAACAAGCATTGTAGAATCCATATTGATCGAGGATACAATATATGTCCATAGGCTTGTTGAAAATACTAAAAAAATAGAAAAAGATGTTAAATATATTTATATAACTGATGCGAGGGGCAAAGTGCTGGCGCATACCTTTGAGGGCGGTTTTCCGGTCGAACTTCTCACTGTTCAGATATATTTGGAAAATAGTTCCCATCTTCTCGATACGGGTGATGGCATTGTCATTGATTTTACCGCCCCAATTCTGGACGGCAGGGCAGGTTTTGTCCATATCGGCATGGATGAAACGTCCATGCACGAAAAGATAATCCAGACGAGCAGTGCAATAATTACAATCACTCTTCTTGTAGGGACTCTGGGTGTTTTAATGGCATATATAGCCGGAAATTATTTGACAAGACCGATACGTTCTCTGGTAAAAGGAACCGAAGAAATAGGCAGGGGGAATCTTGGATATCAAATAAAGATTAACTCAACAGATGAGATAAATATTCTTTCAAATGCATTCAACAAAATGTCTCATAACCTGAATACCGGCATAAACGAACTGCGTGACTCAGAAGAAAGATATAGAAGACTCGTTGACAGTATTAGTGATGCTGTCATATTGATAGATTCACAAAAAAAGATCCTTTCCTGGAATAGTGGAGCTCAAAATATATTTGGCTACTGTTTAGAGGAAGTTGCAGGCAGTAAGATTAATATATTATTTTATTCGATGAATGAAGCTGATAATTTGGAAATACCGGATGGTGAGAATGTTTGCAAGAGAAAAGACGGCTCGAATTTCCCCGGTCTTATAAGTAATAAACCATTGCAGGATAGTCGCAATGCTGGTAATGTCCTGGTTATCAAAGATATCAAAGAACAGAAGGAGATGGCAAATCTTGAAAAATTGCTCATGCGATCAGAAAAACTTTTCACATTAGGTAAATTGGCTGCAGGAGTTGCCCATGAGATAAACAATCCTCTGACCGCTATATCCCTTCACACCCAGATAATGTTAAGGAAAACGTGGGATGAAAAAACTGACAGCAGGCTCAAAATCATAAATAAGGAAACTAATAGAGCGGCGAGTATTGTGAAGAGGCTACTTGAATTTGCGCACCAGTCAGAACCCAAAATAGGCTCGGTAGACATAAATAGCGAGATTGATATTGTACTAAATGTCCTTGAACCTCAATTAAATCGTACGAAGATAACTACCGACCTGATGCCTCTTCCACTTATAATGGCTGATGGTGAACAGATCCAACAGGTAATCATGAATATGCTGACAAATTCAATACAGTCCATAACAACAGACGGAGAAATAATTATTAAAACAGCAGCAAAAAATAATCACATCGAGATTAACATAATAGATAATGGTTGCGGCATTCCGCAGGATAACATTGGTAGAGTATTTGATCCCTTTTTTACGACTAAAAAGTCAGGTGAAGGAACAGGACTTGGACTTTCGATCTGCTATGGGATCATTAAAAAACACAATGGTTCGATCGATGTTAAAAGTAAAGTTGGAACCGGAACAACGTTTACAATAAGATTACCGATTTGATTTGATGTTATGAAGAATATCTTGATAATTGAGGATGAAAAAGAAATCCGGGAAGGGCTGGCAGAACTGCTGGAAGATGCAGGTTTCTTGGTAGATTCTGCCGAGAATGGTCGACAAGGGCTTGAAAAAATCGGGAAAAAAGATTTTGATATCGTTGTGACAGATCTCATCATGCCTGTTGTTGGTGGAATGGAAGTATTACGGGAAATAAAACGTATAAAACCCCAGATCCATGTGGTCCTTATCACCGCTTTTGCAACTATTGATAATGCGGTTGAAGCCATGAAAGCAGGTGCATCGGATTACATCACAAAGCCATTCAGAATAGATGAAGTCCAGACAAAAATACGAAAGGTTCTTGCAGAGGCAGAATTTGACAAGCCTCAAATCTTCGATTCCGATCTGATAAAGGCGATCTCAAATCAAACAAGAAAGGATGCAGTAAAACTTATATATAAGGCAGGCAGGCTTAAATTTACAGAAATCCAGCGCGGGCTTGGTATTGAAGATGCTACCAAGTTAAACTTCCATATGAGAGTAATGAAGGAACATAAAATAATAGAGCAGGACAAGGAGAAATTTTATATGCTAACACCTGTTGGAAAGAAATTGTTTGAAGCTTTAAGAAGTGCTGAGCTTTGAATTTTCTCACGGCATTCGTCATTGTCTGGAATTTTTCTTCTTGTAAAATCAATTAATTAGAAATTTTTTTCTAAAAAAATCTTTTATATGTCTGCCGCATAATGTCAATTATTGCGATATATGATTGGATAGAATTCTGAACATGAATTAAGTATAAATATTTTATGTTCATATATTATAATCATAATAATGTTTGTCTCTTGCGAAGTCCCAGGTATCGCATTAGAACAAATCAAAAGAATAAAATTTGAAAAAAAATGAAAATATTGCGATAGGTGGAAAATGTTAGGAACACAGGAATTGGTTTTAATTCTCGCAGTGGTGCTGTTGCTTTTTGGAGCAAGCAAGTTTCCCGATTTGGCTCGTTCATTAGGAAAAGCAACAGGTGAATTCAAGAAAGCCAGAATGGAATCTGAAAAAGAAATAAAGGAAATTGATTTAATAATAAAATAATTGGAATAATTATAAAAAGGAGGCTGTAGTATGGTATTGGACTTAAAAATGAAACGGCGAAGTTTTTTAAAAATTGCGGGTGTAGCAGGCGCTGCAACTCTTGGGCTTGGTTTTGGCGAACCTGTTATTAAAGCGCTTGCTCAGGGCACTGATGCGGTCAGAGATGAAAAATGGGTCTCAAGCGTATGTATCCAGTGTCCTGCAGGTTGCGGGACAAAAGTAAGAGTGGTCAATGGGAAAGCTGTGAAGATCGAAGGGAATCCTGACCATCCTTACAGCAATGGCAAGCTCTGTCCCAAAGGATACGCTGGACTTCAATTGCTTTATGATCCGGACAGGGTGCAAACTCCTCTTAAGCGAACTAACCCGAATAAAGGTCCTGATGATGATCCGAAGTTCATGGAAGTCACATGGGATGAAGCCCTAAATGACATAGCAGCAAGATTGAACAAGATAAGGGATGAAGGTAGATCACATACCGTAGCGTTCTTAAGTGGAAGGAACCGGGGAAAGGCAGGTACAGTCTGGGGAACATTTACAAAACTATATGGTACGCCGAACAACCTGGGTCATAGTTCAATATGTGCGGACGCCAGCAAAAAAGCGCGGCTCTGTATAGATGGGACTGATGATTATTGTGCATATGATTGGGAAAATTGTAATTATGTATTAAACTTTGGGGGAGCCACGCTTGAAGCATGGCGTCCCACGAACCTGATGCTCCAGAAATGGGCATATATGAGAAGGGGAAGACCAATTCGAGCCAAACAGGTAATGGTGGATACAAGATATTCCACGACTGCAATTAAAGCAGATGAATGGCTGCCCGTGAAACCGGGGACAGACGGAGCACTGGCTCTTGGGATCTCACATGTTATTCTTACCGAGGGATTGTGGGATAGAAGCTTTGTGGGTGATTTCAAGACACCCGGACGAAAATTCAATACCGGAGAAATAGTGGTAATTGAAGACTTTGAAGAAAAATGGACTTCTGGACTTGTGGATTATTGGAATAATGTCCTGGCCAATTTCACCCCGGCAAAAACCAGTGAGATAACGGGCATCCCTGCTGAGCGAATAATCAGGATAGCAAAGGAGTTCGCAACCACCAAACCTGCCATAGCAGCAGGTGAAAGAGGGGCTGGCGCTCATACCAATGGTACATATAACCACATGGCAATACATTCATTGAATGCCCTGGTAGGGAGTATGTTCGCAGTTGGGGGTGTGATGTACCAGATGGGTGTGCCATACGCGAGCGCATCATTGAAAGATGATGATTACATGGATGATATTGCTAAGAAGGTCGATAAAGAATATAAAGCTCACATTATTTCTCGGCTTGATGAGGCAAAAAGCGATGAATGGCCGCTTGCCAGCAACGTTTATCAGAATATACCGGATAATCATGCAAAAGGGAAGCCATATAAGATGAGCGTTCTATTCACCTACTATACAAATCCTCTATTCTCAATGCCGAATCCTCAGCGTGCAAGAGATGCTTTCAAGGATGTGTTCATAGTGGAAACATCAAGCTTCTTGAGCGAGACCGCTCTTTATGCTGACTACATATTGCCGGATAATTATTATCTTGAGAGATGGCAGGACGATACAGTATATGCGAGTACGGGATATCCTGTAACGGGTCTGCGTGTTCCTGCTGTGAAGGCACTATTTGATACAAGAAATTCTATGGAAGTTATCATAGATCTGGGTAAAAGGATGGGCGGGAAGATGGGAGAGTATTATACTAAACTCGGAAGCTTCGAGAATATGCTGCGTGAAATATCTAAAGGATTTGAAAAAACACCAGGAGATAACGGAGTAAATAGCTTTGATTCATGGGCTGATAAGGGAGCCTGGTATAAGAAACCCTACCTCTACAGGTTCAATAATGGAAAATTCTATGAATGGGACGGCGCCGGATACAATAAGGAGATGAAAAAGACCGAAGAAGAAATAGAAGAAATGAAGGATGGGAAAAAGGTCAAAACAACAACTGTTAAGGACCCGGTAAAGGACAAACTCCTGAAAACAAAATCTGGCAAGTTCGAGTTTAGAAGTTCAAAGCTTGAGGGATTTACAGATAAGCAAAAAGAAATACTAAAGAGCGAGTTGAAATCTCCTGAACTTTATGCATACCCCCATTACGAAGAACCGCATTTTGCAGGAAAAGAAGAAGGATTCCCTCTTCATATGAGTTCGCCTAAAATGATAACCCATGCAGAAGGCAGGGGTGCAAACGCACAGTGGCTGCAGGAAAGGTTCGGGGTAGTGATCGGGAAAGCATGGACAAGCTGGGTAGAACTTAACCCTGACAAAGCCGAAGAACTTGGGATCAAGAACGGGGACGAAGTCTGGGTTGAATCCCCGATAGGTAAGATCAAGGTAATGGCTGTGATAAATCCGGGAAATCCTCCATGGATGGTGGTTTTCCCGTTTGAGCATGGGCACTGGAACTATGGGAGATATGCTAAAGGACTGGGCGCTAACCCCAACGAGATCATGGCAAATCTTTCTGCTGTGATCTCGGCGCAGAGCGCTACCAATGCAACAATGGTCAAAGTTTACAGGGCGTGAGGTGAAATTATGGTAAGATATGGAATGGTCATTGATCTTGATAGATGCGTTGGATGTGCTGCATGCGCTGTAGCCTGCAAAGCAGAGAACAGTGTTACATCGAGCACTCCTGAAGACTACAAGAAAAGAAGGCTGATGGAGTGGAACCGTGTTGTCACGGTCTTTAAAGGAAAGTTCCCCAATGTGAGTGCAAGCATCATGCCTCTTATCTGCAACCACTGCGAACATCCTCCCTGTGTGAAGGTATGCCCTGTGGATGCCACATATAAGAGGGAAGATGGTCTAGTGCTACAGAGATACGAACGCTGCATAGGATGTAAATACTGTATGGTAGCATGTCCTTACCAGCAGAGGTTCTTTAATTTCTATGATCAGAAAAAGAAATATGTGGATAGGTTAGAAAAGGAAGCAGAGGAGCTCAAAAAGGAAAACAAGAATGTTCCGATAACTTATTTGGAAATCCCGTATCACAATCCAGATGTACCTTCCAGGATAACAGGTATAGTGGAAAAATGCACATTCTGCCGCCACAGGATTGATAAAGCGATAGCTGAAGGGAAAAAAATCGGCTCACCTGATGGCGTTGAACCTGCATGTACCCAGGCGTGTCCTGCAAAGACAAGGACTTTCGGTGATTTGGATGACCCGGATAGCGAAGTCTCCAGGCTGCTTCGCAGCAGAAGGAATTATCAGCTTCGTGCAGACCTGGGTACGGAACCGCAGGTCTATTATCTGGATTAGGAGGCAAAAACATGGAATACACAAAAATTAATGGGAAATCTACCGGGTCTTACGTTTTGATCGGGATCCTGGCAATAATGGTGGCTGTAGGTTTATACGAATTTATCCAGGGTATAATCTACGGCCATGAAAGTTTCGGTACAAGCAATATTGTTCCCTGGGGCCTGCCTATAACATCGGTAATATTTTTCATAGGAGCAAGTGCAGGCGCTCTTATGCTCTCATCCCTGACCTATGTTTTCGGGAAGGAAGAATATAAGCCGGTATCAAGGGTATCCATATTCCTTGCGATACTCCTAATAATCGGAGCCCTGACAACCATATTAGGGGAACTTGGTCGCCCGGATAGGTTCATAAATCTATTCATATATGGGCCCGGGAACCTGACATCGATGTTCGCGGTAAATTCCTTCTTATATACGGGATATATTCTTCTATCAATTGTATATCTCTGGACGACATTTAGAGACGATCTATTGAAAACTACAAAGATCCTCGGAGCCCTGGCAGCAATCCTTGCAATATTCGTACACACAGGCACCGGCGCAATATTTGGTTTCATAGTAGCTAAAGAACTCTGGTTCTCGCCGCTTCTCCCAATACTTTTCATTGTTGCAGCCCTGACATCCGGAGTAGCGCTGCTCATATTGATTCTCACAGTTACTTTCAAGTTAATAGGCTACAAGATGGATGAGAAACTCGTAGTAGGATTGGGTAAATATCTTATGGCTTTCCTGCTGCTCCAGTTGTTCCTTGTGTTCATTGAAAACATAGTACGAACCTATGGAGGAATGGGTGGAGGAGAGATGTCAAAATTCCTGTTCGAAGGCCCTTACAGTTTCGTGTTCTGGGGGATACAGATAATCTTTGGAACAGTGGTACCAATAATCATCCTCTCTTCAAAGAAGACAATGATCAAGGTGCAGATAGCATCCTTGCTAGCAGTTATTGGCGTGTTTGCAGAAAGGTTCAGTCTTGTGATTCCAGGTCAATCAGTACCTTCCCAGCAGGTAGTTGGAAGAACTATGATGGGATTATATGGTGAACCTGCCATATATTCAATATCAGGAGCAGAGGTCGCTATTATCCTCGGAGTAGTTGGCGCAATAGGAATAGCATATATTATAGGGTTGAGGTTTATTAAACTCCTCCCCTCTCAACCTTAATTATGGAGAAAGAATTTTATAAAATATTAAGTCTTATCTTTCATAAACCTGACAGGGAATTCACTTTATATTTGAGGGATGGCTTTATTGAGGATGTAAAGTTCCTTGATGAAGCTGCTATTAGTGGTTTCTCCACTTTTCTAAAGGAGAACAGGGAAAAGGATGATGAGAAATTCTATGAAATGCTTGCTGTCGAGTATACAAGGCTTTTTACAACTGCAATACCGCAAGTTCCATGCCCCCCTTATGAATCAATGTACAGGGAAGATGTCATAATGGGACATTCCACATTATCTGTGCTTGATTTTTATAACAAGGCCGGATTGAATGTAATTGAAAAATTCCACGATCTTCCGGACCATGTAGCGGTTGAACTGGAATTCCTGTATTATCTCACAGAAAATGGATTCAGCGCCCAGCATGATTCTTTTATGAAGGAACATTTCTCAAAATGGGTCCCTAAATTCTGTGAAGATGTTGAAAAAAATGATCGGATTGGCTTTTATGGGCATGCTGCCGGGATATTAAAAGATTTTATTAATATTGAAAATATGAAAAAATAGTAGAGGTGAGATAAATGAATGGTGAAAATAAAACATTGCTCGTGCTTGCCGCAGTAGTGATAGGCATAATCCTGGGAATATTCCTTGAGCAAAAGATATCTGGAGAAATAAATGTTGTATCTTCTGATCTCAAGAAACTTGAGACATCAATAAATTTTATTGATACCTCAATAAAAGCAGTTGATTCATCGGTAAAAGATGTAAAAACATCTTTGGCAGAAAAAGAAAAAGTTTCGTTCATCAGGGACATGCAGGAGATAGGTCGCAGAATGCTCTCCCTTGATTATGCAGGAAAGTTTGCAAGATGGGATGCTGCAAAAATTGAAATAGACGAATTGGATAAAACGCTTCAAGATGCAGCTATTATGGATTCTCAAAGAGCTCCCACTATCCAGGATTTCCGAAACACGTATATTCCGAAATTAAGGGATGCAGCTTCTAAGAAGGATGCAAAGAGTTTTGAAAATGTGTGGATTGAAACATATAATGCCTGCGTTGGATGCCATAAAGGTGCGAACTCGCCTCCATCAGCTATCGAGACATTAAGGGAAATTAGCTCTGAGGTTGATCAATTGAGCGGATAAAAAAAAATAAATTTTTATTCAAAACCGCAAAATTTCGTAATTCTAAGGGCAAGGGCAAGTATGTCCTCCCTTCCAACATTTTTTTCGATAACTGCTACAACTTCGCACCCTCGTTTGAATACCTCATATCTTCTTCACTGCCTGTGACTATTATTCTTAGCTTGTCGGAAAGCGTGAATCCATCAGCAAGCACGATATTACAATCTGCGAAGTGTTTTTCAATGATGTCATCAATATTAAAATCCCCGTGTTTATGGTATTTCAGGGGCACCCACCCTCAGTCCCCGAGCTTTCAGCTTAATAATCAATTTTGAAATAGGGGCAAGTATAGTGGTTTCACTGTTTTCGAGAGATTTCTATGTTTCACTCATCATCGATCTTCTATAATAAACAGCATGAAGGGGTTCGAGAAATTCATTACCCTGTCGTGGGATAGCGGCGTCATAATCCTTGCACTTTGAAAAAAGCAAATTTACAACAAAAACAAAACAATTCTTAACAGGCTGTCCCAAAACTCAAAGCAATAGCAGATATTTATTCTTGTAGTTTTTATTGATTTTTGGATAGGAAACTATAAAACACTTATCCACATCTCTGTTACTATAATGATATATGGAAGTAAGCAATCAGATGATGTGAAAGCGCGTAAAGATGAGACAATTCCCCCTTTTAGACCGGATTTGCAGTCAGAAAAGAAGGTAGTTTGTGAAAAGTGTGGTGAAACCTATAAGGAAAAAGAGATAAAATTGGACCCAAAAACCGGTACATGGGTCTGCAAACACCAACCAAAATGCGATAGCATGGGCAACTGCTCGCTGGATTGGTAAAGGTAAGTGAGGGATATAATTTTCGCAAACGTTTCAATTCGTGTGGTAGTTTGGTCTGGATACAATATCTAATAAAGGATTTTTAAAGCTAAGAGGGAACTCACAAGAATTAAACATCTATTCTAAAAAACTTTACTCTTGTAGGTCTTCTCATTATATGGATAAATGTTACTACAATCTACCATAACCCATTATTTTAGAAAATATATTGTATCTCAGGGCACGTTTTTTGGTTTTTTTTGTGCAGATTCAGCCTGTTCCATAGTTGCAAAGACAATCGTGAAACGAGAAATGAAAGTTGATAGTAAGCGGTTTAATGTATGTGCGGAAAACAAATACGATGAAGGTAGAACTTTCACCTTCTCACTACCTATCGGCAGGAAAGTATGCAAATGATATGAACATTGTTTAAAATTAAATGAAGTATGGGTAATTTTAAATACTAATAAAATAAATATTACATTGTTTATCAGCGAGTGGATAACAGAAGTGGGAATTTACCGTGCCCAGCTTATGCATCAGTTTCCTATTGCTTCAAGATCCTGGTGCTAGAATTTAAATTCCCTCCCTGGAAAACAAGTTAAAGAAAGAAGGGAAAAATCAGGAATTTCATAATGGAAGGGAGGTTAACGTGAAAAAGACATTGATTATTGGATTGTTAGTGATATTTGTATTAATAAGCGGATGTACCACAACAACTACGACTAGACCTGCGGAACCAACACCACAAGCAACAACACCAGCACAGATATCCACAGAACAACAGATAAATATTAAAGACTTTAAATTCGTTCCCGATATTGCAGAAGTCCCAATGGGAACAACCGTGACCTGGGTTAATGATGATAATGTTCCACACACAATAACCTCAGTATCAGGCTCATTCGACTCAGGAAGTATCGGTCCTGGTAAAACATACAGTTATAAATTTAATCAAGCCGGAACATTTGAATATAGCTGTACAAACCATCCAAGCATGCCGCATGGGAAAATAGTCGTTAGAGGTTAAATCATGAGTGTAATAGATACATTAATTGTGATTCTGATAATACTGTGGTTATTGGGAATGTTAGGTTCAGTTGGTAGTTTAATTTATATATTGCTGGTCATTGCTATCATCTTGATACTGCTCAGAATCATCGAAGGGCGTAATCCTTTATAGCCAGTATAGAAAAGGAAGCAATGGAAAAATATTGTTTTCTGTAAATAAAAACTATCAAGTAAGGAGTGGAATATATGTATATATTTAACTGGGAGAATGTTCCTGGGAAAGATAACGGAAGACTCATAGAATATCTGGAACAGAAGTATGGTGTTGATTGGGTAAGGACAGCAAAAATTGAAAAAATCGGTAACAACGAGATAAGAATTGCTACTGAAAAAAATTTTCTTTCATTAATACTTAACAATCAAAAAACCAATGTAATTTTAAAAATCAACAATGTTAGAACTGATGAATTCAGTGTGAAGATCGAAAATGGTAACGTGAACATATACAAAGATACCCAGCAAGTCACCAGAAAAGGAGTAAAACTGGAAAGCGGTTATCCCTATGCTGTCCTGGGCGGACTTGTAATCGCGGGCCTGATTATCGTGGCCTTTCTGGGATACTCTGGCGTCCAAAGCGCTGGAATATTCTCCACGCGTGAGGCGTTCTTCGTGATCGGCGCCTCAATACTTATCCTGACGGCAGCATCGATTTACCTGCTCTTCACGCTGCGAGACACCATCAGTGTCCTCAAGATCCACGAGGAGGAACTGCAATCCGCGCGCGACGCGGCGCAGGAGGAACGAATCGCCTCGCTGGAGAGCACACGATCCGGGGCGACCACTTCGCTTGCCCCACGCGTCGACGCTCTGGAGCCGCAACTTGCGAGCCTGGAGAAACGGGTCACTACTCTGGAGAAACGCGAGCCGGTAACTTGAGGTGTTAAATTTAAAAAAGGATGATATTATGGCATATACACTGGAGATATTAATAATCATAATCGGAATTATTTATGGCTACATGAGACCAGGCAAGGAAGACCGCTCAGCATTATTGAAAAATGGAGTGGTGATTGGAATAATTCTGGGTGCATTAATGGTATTACTGGGATTATTTGGGGGTAGAGAAATTCTGCTGCTTGGCAGTTTAGCCGGAGTGGCCGTATTTATCGAAGTTATAATCCTTGCAGTACTATTCATCATAGGTACGTACATAGGAGATATGTTGGAGCGTAAATAGGTAAAAACATTCACAAAATAAAGGATGAAATCAAGGAAACTGCAGGACGGCTCCTCGATAATCCCAAAATGGAAGCCGAAGGCACAGCAGAAAAAATTGTCGGCAATGTTCAAGAAAAGACCGGCCAAATCAAGAAGGTCTTTGGGAAATAGAACCTTTTCCATAGCAGGAAGAATAATAAGGAGTGAAATATACGGAATTAAAAGAAGTGAAATGTGAACAATGCGGAAAGGAAATATATGTGAAAGAGAACTATCTCAGGGAGAAAATGATCTGTACTCTCGGATGTCTGGGCTCTTATGCTGATGCCTCTTTGAAGCATAGCAGATTTCACTGATTTTCCTTCTTTTTTCTTTTCTGACGAATATTATTGGTTCTCCGGGTACCTACCTTCTTGACTATCGATTTTTTCAGATGTTTTACCATGTTCTCGCCTTCTTCTGTTCGTCTATCGGCTAATAAATCCGAAGGCGTTGAATGTGGTTTAAGTACGCCGAGGTAGGGACATAAGCGCTAGTTTACTAGTAAGCAGTGGCAATGCATAATTAATAAATTAATTTTTATACTATTGAGTGAATCTGTTTCTGACATAGATATAGTCTCAAATATTGACATGTATTCTGACAATAATTGAACAATATCAATAATAAGCTTATTGGAGAACTAGAGAAATATCTTATATGTATTATCACCATTTTTAATTTTAAATGTTAAACCGTTATCTGTTTTTCAGATCAAAACTTTTGACAATACATAAACATTAAAAATATATCCAACTGTGTTTAAACACACATTTATAATAAATTTAGTAAGAGATATATATCAAGACGTCCATCTTGTGTATAGGACAATGAAGCACATGATGAATTATCAAATACCAAATGAACACCAAAACAACAATTTCATAATTAATGATACTAATGGTGCAAATAGATTTGATAATTTGTTCGTTCTTTCCGTTTGGAATGAATTCAAGGGCATTTGCAGGGGATATAAAATTAAAGAATCTTCTATTTATATATTTATTGAGGAAAAAGTTATAAATGTATCGAAAAATGAAACAATCGTGACTTTCTTAAAAAGTAAAGGAGTTATTGGGAAACGAATTGCAGTTCTAAGAACTGATATATCTAACAAAGATTATTTATTTAGAGTATTGGAGGAATGAAGAATGATGGGAATGATGGGTTTGAATTTTGATTTAATTGAAAGGGATAAAGAAACAGACATAGAAAGTGCCATCAATTGTTATAATGCTGCACTTAATGTTTTCACTGACACAGAATTCCCGGTGGAATGGGCTCAACTGCAATACCAACTTGGGCTAGTGGAGCGTTCGATAAGTTTTTTCCGATAAACGTTTTTAAAAGTGGAAAACTTTTTTGACAAGAACAACATCTTTGAGATAGGGCAAAGATGAGAGGGAATAAACCACACTTGATTGTGTTAT
>JBAQLI010000211.1:0-21367 GCA_049301735.1 Candidatus Methanoperedens sp. | reverse complement strand
GCCTATCCTTTAAAATGTTATCTTGACAATACTTTTTTCGGGATAGGTATTACAATTTCAAGGGGTCAGACTCAGCCCCGTCATGAAGGAACGGGGTTTTCTCTATCCCTTGACCCATGATTTTATATAAAATATCATTTCTTTGAATGATGAAAGAACATTTTATATTCTAAAATAATAAGTTAGATGCATGCGTATTGGAGTTATCGCTATCCAGGGAAATGTAGAAGAACACGTTATTGCAATAGAAAATGCACTGCGCCATGCTGGTCTTCAAGCCGAGGTAATAAAAATAAAACATAAAGGGATTGTTGGTTCATGCGATGCTTTGATCCTGCCCGGGGGAGAAAGCACAACACTTGGCAGGCTCTTGAAACGAGAAGGCATTGCGGATGAAATAAAGAAGGCTGCCAACACTGGAATACCAATTATGGGAACATGCGCAGGGCTTGTTCTTTTTGCAAAATATGGAGACGATCAGGTAGAAAAAACAGGGCAACCATTACTTGGAATTATGGATATCCATGTAAACAGGAACGCATTCGGGCGCCAGAGAGAATCATTTGAGACCCTGATCGATTTTAATGGATTTGACACACCTTTTAATGCTATATTCATTCGGGCTCCCAGTATCACAGGATGCACTAATGAAGTGGAGATACTTTCAAAGTATAAAGATTCAATTATAGCAGCAAGACAGAAAAATATACTTGCCCTTGCATTTCATCCTGAATTGACAGATGATTACAGGATACACCATTATTTTTTGAAAATGATAGGATAGATAATCATCCCATCTTTTTCAATTTCTCCTCAATTTCCTTAAGGTTATCCTGGTACGATTTCCTTTTGTCCTCATAATCTTCATCCAGAAGATCCCCTGATTCATATTTCTGTTCAAGGTCTTTTATCCTGGAAAGCAATTGTTTCTTGATGTCTAAAAGTTCATTTACTTTTTTTCCGTCATATTTTCCGGATGATACAGCACTGTCGGCTTCTGAAGGTTTTTCAATGTCCTCTCTCTTGTTTATTTTCGTTGCTTTTGTCCTATTTTTTTCTGAGGTATCTTTATCTTTCTTATCAGATTTTAATTTTTTCTTTATGTAAGGATATAGAAGGGCAAGAATTATCAATATCCCTATAACAATATATGGAACATAACTCTGGATTGCGGATGTAGGTAACGGGGATGTTGATATTTCAACATTTATTTCCTTGAATTCCGGAGACGAAAACCTAAAAATCCCGGCTGTTTCGTTCACGTCAGTCGCAGCGATCTTGTTGCCATTTTCATCAGTGAATTGGACTGTATTTCCTGCAGGCTTTGTAATTTTTACTACTAAAGCAGAACCTATGTTCGGATTTTCCACATATCTATAACTTGTTAATGTAGGAACAGCCAATTTCTTTGAAAATATTCCTGTGTTTGATACTCCAGTCTTCTGTTGAACGGTATATTCTAAAGCATAAAGGAATGGTAAACTGCTGTTTTTTCCAACATAATCCTTCCAGCTTATTATATTCCCGTTTTGCGAAAAATTGATTGGCACATTCCCGCCGCCTGTCATCATTTCCGACCGGGCAACAATGACACCCTCTGATCCATCAGGGATCCATGTTCTTAGATCACCAAAGAAATCCTTTGTTCCGATATTCCTGAAAATAAGGGTTTCACGGATAAGCAATTTGTTTTCTGCCTTTAATGGGACATCCACTTCGATCAGATGCTGGACCAGAATGATATCCTGGTCCGAACTTGTTGTATTGTTAAAGTCTATTTGTGAAATTGTCCCTGTATCTTGCGGAATATCTGTGGTATTGGTAGTATTGGAATTTGTAGCATTTGAATTTCCGCCATATCCCGGAAATCCTAAAGCGCCATTTGCCAATAAAATGACCAAAAATGTTGAGATTATTATTTTTGTTATGTTTTTCATTGATTCACTTCATCCATAATTGTATTTAAGATAATAATTAAGTTATCTATTAAAATTTGAAAGCTATTTCTGTTATTCGTCGCAAAACTTATCAAGATAAGAGTTGCAGAGGATATATAAATACTGAAATATTTTGATAATTATGCCCTACGCAGCAAAAGACAGACAGGAATTCATCAAACGTTCAAACCTTATTCCCGATTCCAGAATTCTGGATTTTGGGGGAATGCTATCCGAAGAACTCACTAATGCTATTTTCGGGATAACCTCAAAAAGAGTACTTTCAAACGCAGTTCTTATAAAACCGCTACTCTTGCCATTTAAGAATTCTGTCTTCAAATCAGTTGTTTCTTATCATTATTTTGACCTTGTATCATCCGAAAAACTTGATTTCCTATTTGAAGAAGCAGCAAGAGTGCTTGATAAAGATGCAAGCTTTTCATTTATGATAATGCAGTGGGCTGCAACCAATGAAGCGCAAAAGTCAAATCTGCTATTTAATGAAATCCTGAAAAGTATTGGAGCCCTTTACCAGCATGATTTTGAAGAAATAAGCATCAAGCTAAATAAAGCGGGATTCACAGAGATAACAGTTGAAAGCATTAGACATGATATCGCGGTCCCTGAGAAATTCGTCGATGAACACCTCTTGATGCTGGGAAATCTTGTAAAAATAGAAAAAACACAGGGTGGAGAAGGCTTAAAGGCGCTTGCAAAACAGTATTTCCACAAAGTAAAAGAACATGGTGAATCCATGCTGCCAGCTATACATTTTATTGCGAAGAAATGATATGAAGAAAAAACATCTTGAGATGATGCTGGAAAAGGTGGAAGGTTTCAAGTCACCTAAAGCCGATAAGGAACAATATGCAACACCAGCAACTGTCGCCTCGGAGCTATTGCATTTTGCCTTTATGAAAGGAGATATCACAGATACGGTTTATGATCTTGGATGCGGAAGTGGTATTTTTGCTATTGGCGCTAAACTCCTCGGTGCAGAAAAGGTTATAGGTTTTGATGATGATAAAGAGGTTTTAGAGATTGCACGGGCAAATGCACATAAACTTGACGTTGATGTCGAGTTCGTATGTAGCAATATTTCCGATATAAGTGGAAAAGCGCATACGGTTGTAATGAATCCGCCTTTTGGCGCGCAGAAGAAAGGAAACGATCGCCCTTTTTTGAGGAAAGCCCTCGAATTAAGCAGCGTGATTTATTCCATACATAATGCCCAGAGTGCAGAATTTATAAAAAAATTCATAAGCCCATCGGTCATAACAGAATACAAACTAATAGATTTCCCGATAAAAAGGACATTCGGGTTTCATAAGAAGGAAAGACTGGTCATAAAAGTTGAGATATACAGGATCGAGAAAAGAACGGAGGGATAATTATTAGAATCAAAAGAAAGAAAATAACAAGCAGGAGAAAGCTTGGCAAGGGTGACGAAAAAGAACCCAAAGAAGTAAAAGAAAGTGAGCTTGAGCTGGAAGAAGAAGTTGAAGATGTAACCATGGAACCGGAAATTACAGAAGAGAGTACAGAAGAAACCGTCCAACCCGAAGAACCTGTTGAGGCCGAAGAACCTGTTGAAGAAGCGGTTGAGGAAGAACAAAAAGAAGAAAAAAGAAGCGTTTTGCCGGGTGACCTTATTGGAACTTCGGAAGAATTCATCCCAAAAAGTGGCGCATATGTGGACGGGGGGAATATTTACGCATCAGCAAGCGGTATTGTTAAGATAAACAATAAAGAGCGTTCCATATCAGTTGAACCTGTCACGAACACACCTCCGCATCTTGTGGTTGGAGATATCGTTATCGGGCAGGTCACAGATGTAAAAGATTCGGTTGCGCTCGTTGAGATCGCAGGAATTAAAGGCAAAGGCGAACGCGAGATCGTCAATGCGGACCAGGCTGCAATTCATGTATCAAATGTAAAAGACGCCTATGTCAAGGAATTATATTATGAATTCGCCCCGTTTGATATTGTAAAGGCAAGAGTACTTGACCTTCGGAACATGCGCCTGTCAACTGTCAATAAGGAACTTGGCGTTATGAAGGCTTATTGCGGAAATTGCAGAACAGTTCTGAAAATAGATAACAACAAACTTAAATGTCCCAAATGTGAAAGGACAGAGACAAGAAAATTATCTTCTGATTACGGGACAGGTATTATTTAGGTGATATTATGGAACTTACGATCCTTAAAAAAACGGACAAAGAAATTAACATTAAGGTAGCAGGTGAAACTCATACTCTGCTCAACATGCTAAAGACTGCTTTACTCAACAACAAACATGTTGAAATAGCAACATATGATATTAAGCATCCAACGATCAGCGAACCAATCCTTTTTGTGAGGACAGATGGCGCAGACCCCATCGATGTGATAAAAAAAGCATCGAAGGACCTGATCAAAGAATGCAAAGAGTTTATAGATCTTTTTACGAAGAAGACAAAGTAGTTAAAGCTGCATACTCCTCATCGATAAGGTCATCCACCATAATCCCGTTCTCAACTGCAATGAGAATGGCGCTGACCTCTATTGATACCTGTTTTGCAAACTCTTCCTGTTTTTTATTTATCATTGCAATAACTTTTCTTTTTTCTATTCCCGTGCCATGTATTATCCGATCGATTATCCTGTCAAAAATTGTTTTGTTTTCTACAATTGTTTTGTTTTCTCCAATAACGGGTTTCCATCCGGAAGGTATCTCAATTTTTGATATATCAAATGAAGGATGTACAAGTTCTCCTTCGCGTATTAAAAGACCTGAATTCTGGGCATCATTCAATATGATTTTTGCCTGCTCAGGATTGAACCATTTCAAATCCAGGGAGAGCGCAAGGATAAATTCCATATCTTTTAGCGCATCTTTTCCCTTTCTTTTAAAGGGCATTGATACGGTATAAGTAAGATCAGACATTACCAGCCTTTCTTTTTATCTCTTCAACAATAGTGTCAGCTATTCTTTCAGGAGCAGTCCTTGCCAGACCATCGATAAGATGTATATTCATAGTAAGAACCCTGTTATCAAGGTTTGTCCTTACAAGATATGTATCGCCTTTGAAAGCAACACGGTTATATTTTGCATCCAGTACGGAATATTGCAGATTAATTTTAAAATCAATTGTTCCTTCAGGTGTAACGTCCTTTAGCACTGGATCAAGAGTGTTCTTATTAAGAGGAACAAAATCAACGCTTTTATCTGCTATTTCAACTTCAATGCTTCTTTTGGCTTGTATAGGAGTTGCTTTACGGTCCGGGCCATCTGTGATGAATGTACCGAACTGGCCATTCAGTCCTGCAATTGTTCTTACCAGGAAAGGGAGGTCGGCTTCGAATCTAAATTTGCGTTCAAATTCCGGGTTTTGCGGGAAAAGATGATAAGTGCGTCTCATATCAGCATGTATCGTCATGAAATCTTAAAAGCTTATTGCTTTGCATTAATCTATAATGTATATTCCTTTACCTATTGTAGTTATAAAAGCCTCGCTTTTTACCTGTTTTTCAGAAAAAGCCTGTATCATCGCTTCTGCAATATTCTCTCTTTGATCCATCCTGCAAACTGCGATCAATGTGGGTCCTGAACCGCTTATTGTCACACCGGCTGCGCCTGCCTGGATCGCACTTTGTTTGACCTCCCTGTATCCTTTTATAAGGTTTGAGCGGATCTCCTCAATTACACGGTTGGCCATGCTTTCCCCGATAAGTCTTATATCGTTTTTCATCATTCCGACTACCATAGAAGCGGCATTTCCCGTATTAAAAGAAATATCTTCAAGGGACAGTTTTTTTGGAAGGATAGCACGGGCCTGGCGCGTGCTGACTATGATTTCGGGATGAACTGCAACAACACCAATGTTCTCAGGGTAAAGAGAAATTATTTTATCTTTATGCACAATGACGAATCCACCATAGATAGCAGGCGCTACATTGTCGGCATGAGCAGCTCCTGATACTGCTTTTTCACCCTGCGCAGCTATTCGCACAAGTTCATTCTGTGAAAGCCCGAGTTCAAACATCTCGTTTATGCCAAATGCGACGCCTGCCGCAGGTGCAGCGCTGCTCCCAAGCCCGCTTGAAAGTGGAATGTTCCTATATGTTGTGATCTTCACAGGGATCTTCATGATCGAAGCAACGATGCCTGCGATATTTCTTTGCGGGTCAGTTGGAACGAATTGGGAATCTCTTCCAAGCATTACTATTTTTGTACTATCACTTTTTTCGATTTCAATTATATCATAAGGAGTTTCAAGGGCAATTCCGAATACATCAAAGCCTGCACCCAGGTTAGCAGAAGTCGCGGGAACTCTTATTTTCAAATGATCTTTTGCCATTATCTTTTGTAACCAATAGTTCGAAGGAATGATCTTCTTTCTTCTTTATCCCCTGTGCCTTCAATGCCCTTTGGTTTTTCACCATCTATGACGCCAAGGATACCGCGACCCTGTTCTGTCTGAGCTATAATAACTTCCAGGGGATTGGATGTAGCACAAAAAATATTACATACTTCCTGAAGGTTTTTAATCGAATTCAGGACATTTAGGGGATATGCATTTCGCATGAATATTATGAAGCTGTGACCGCAGCCAAGTTCCATGGCATTACTTTGCGCCGCTTTGATAAGTTCCTCATCATTTCCATCAGTCCTTAAAAGACACTTTCCTGATGCTTCGCAAAATGCCAGGCCAAATTTAATGCCCGGAACCGAAGTGATGAGTGCTTCGTACAGGTCCTCAGCGCTTTTTATGAAATGCGATTGTCCAAGGATCAGGTTTGTATCAGAAGGCGCCGTTATTTTTATAGATTTTAGTTCCATATGTTTCTCCCATAATTATTATTGTTTTGTTGGTATTTAAATGATGCTGATTTTTATGCATAGAATTAAATTTATACAATATAGGCAAGTGGATTGATTGTTTTTAGCCAGGGAATCTTTTTAAAGTCCTTTTCGTTTTCCGTATAAATTGAGAATACATTATTCTCTTTCATAGTTGCAGCCAGTAATGCGTCCCAATAGCGAATGCCATGTTTTGAGCTAATTCCGATAACTGATTTAATTGTTTGGGCATTATAATTAAGGACATGCCAGCCCTTGAAATCTATGATATGTTCGATAAAGTCTTTTGCAACCTTTGTGGGGATCGGATTTGAAATCTTTTTTGTTACAACAACATAGAACTCTGAAAGGTTCTGGACAGAAACGGTAAGATCTCTTTTTCTTTTCCAGCAGTCTGCCACAAGCTCATTGCATATCTTTCTCTTTTCGGGTTCACCCTCATCAAAAACATAGGTCAATAAGTTCGAATCGATAAGGATAAGTTCATCGCTCATAGAGTTCATCCCTATCCCTGTATAATCTCTTACCGAAATTGAATTTCAGTTCAAGGAGTTTCAATGCCTCTTGCGCTATCTTTTCCTGCCTTTTTTCATATACCCATTTCTGCATCGCTTCAGTCAGCGCTTTCCCAAGGTCGCCTTTTCTGGCGCCGTGAACGCTGCGGACGAGCTTTCGGAAATCCTTTTCGACGTCGTCTTTGACGTTTACTGTTATCGTGCCCATGAATGTAAATTGATTTTTGATGTATTTAAATGCATTGTGGATTTAAATTTAACTTCAACATCCATTTTTTGCCAAGTTTAAAGATACAAAATCACATGCATTAAATCTTCAGTTCATCAATATGTATCATTTCTTCAATATCAAGTAAAATCGATAACTCCTGCGTATCTATTTCAATATCATTTTCCTGCACAAGAGCCATGGGATTCGTTCCGCCGATCACAGCAATCCCCAGTTTATCCCTTCCCACCTGGATACCCAGGATATCATTATTGGGCTCCCCGACTTCAAGAATACATGAAAATCCCGATTCAACGAGTGAATCAAGCACCTGCTCTATCCTGTCGCGGGCCGACATGGGAGCTTCTCTGAGATTTGCCAGTATCTTTCCCGTGCCAGTGTTGATCATCTGGGTTACAGATGTGAGTTCCTGGGACATAAAAACATCAAGAGGATCGATCGTCGTGCTATCATATGTCAAAACATCGGTAAATCTCAGAGGCGAACCTTCATGGATTTCAACGACACCCCCCAATTTTGGTTTTACAGGTATTCCGGCTTTTAGCAGTACACCATCTATGGTGATGCTGCAGGCTGTAGCTATTCCAACCTTTCCGGTTTCAATTTTGAGATTACCTATTTTTTCTTCAGGTCGTATTATTTTAATATATGGGCTTACTGCAAGTCCGCTATGAATGGCCTGTCTGAAAAGACCAATGATTTTTTTAAAATCCGATTCATTGACTATGGAAATATTTACGATTATTTTACCTTTTCTTTTTACCGGATCAAAGGTAACCTCATACATCATATTTTCGATCCTTGAAATTATGAACATTAAATCGGCCATATTAATTCAGCAACCATGTATAATTACGATGAGTCATAAACATACCGAAAGATTAAGTATTTTAGACATGTAAGAAGTGATATTTATGAATAAGCAGGTAGTAATTGATATTGTCAAAAATATTTTCGCTAACCGTGGTTACAGCATAAGTTCATCTGATATATGCGACCTGCTTGCCGAAAAGGATATGGAACATTTCCTTATTAAATTTGAAAAAGATCCTAATTATAATAATATAAGGTATTTTTCAAATATGGTGAAAAGATATGGCAAGGGAATAGTAATATCAGATTCTTTTGATGAAAAGATCCGCATGCTCGCACTTAATGACGGGCTTACACTATGGGACAGGGGGGAACTTGAAATGCAAATCGGAAGAGTGGTACTGGGAGAGGCACTTGCAAAGCATGAAGAAAAACCGGCTGAAAACGAGTATAGTGTTTTTTCATCAATTCAAGAAGCAGTGGAAGTAAATGAACATCAGACAAAAGAACATTTAACAAAGGAATATGAAAAAACCATAAAAGTAATGCTTCGTTGCGTACCTGTAAATATAGGGAAAAAAGATGCTATATCAATAGCTGAAGCTAAAGTCGGAACGGCAAAAAGCCAGACATTGAAATTTATCCCGGTCTGGTATTATAGTTATTCTTTTAACATCCAGAAGAAATACAAATCAAAACTGGTTGACCTGACGGGTGATGGTGAAGGATATATCCATGCTATAACGGGTGAGAATTTTTTTAATAAATACAGGGATATCAGGGAAAATATCATGATGCCCACCCAGAACTATGAGATAATGCAGCCTTCTATCCAGAAAAAGGATGCTTCAGAAAAAGCCCTGAATTCCATTATCAGGGAACACACTAAGCAAGTCAGGCTGAATGAAATGATAGGTGATACGATAGTCTTTGAAAACAGGATATTTGCACCTGACCCATCTGAAATTAATCTTAATATCGATCTACTATATGTTCCTGTCTGGGAGATAAAAGGCAAACGTGAAGTAATGGATATAAACGGCTATGATGGGCATATAATGGCAATTAAGGTCTACAACGATGCTGAACTGGTTTGAACCTGGATAGAATTCAAAATATTCATCTATGAGAGAACAAAAATGAAATTCTTTATTAATTAGTAATCCTATCTTACATGAACAATTGTGATACGAAGGTGATATTATTCAGGAGTACTCGTTTAAAAGAGGTTTTTCCCCGGATATCGGGCGAATAAGAAGCGCGCTTGAGAAAAATTTTGCGGTCGGGATCAAAGAGGATAATGGGAAATTAACCCTGGCTTATGGTGCTTTCAGTCGTTTAACACTCTATATTGATAATAAAAAACTGATCGTGGATTCAGAATCAAATAAAGTAATAAAAGATGAAGAGATTCTTGACACCAATAAGCGTTTCAGGGTTTTTCTTGAAGAAGCAACAGGCTACACGGCCAAAGAACGCCTCAAAATGGCAAAGAAAGCAGTTCAGGGAGTTTGAATTTGCAGGATGTCCTCAAGAGACCTGATATTCCTGCCTGCCTCAGGATATGCGCAGGCACGGATGGCTCGGTCACCGGGCTTCTTGAGGTACTTACCGGAAAAAACGTAAAGGTTGAAACGATTTCCCAGAGTGTTATTAAGGCAACAAAGGAAATTGCCAGGCTTCTTGATATAGAAACAGGAGAAGATGTCAATGATCGTCTTGTTACATTGAAGGTCGATGACATTGTTTATGTGCTTGCAAAATCCCTGGCGCCTATTAACAGGATGCCAGAGGCTGTAAGGGCCGACATGATGCGGGCTGATATTCCCATAGGCAAGATCTTGCGTGAGCATAAACTTGAGACCAGGCGCGATATTCTTAAAATGGAAATAGTGCACAGGAATTTTTTCGGACAGCTCCCTGTTCTTTCAAGGGAATATAAGATAATCTATGAAAATGCTGTGCTGATGTGGATAAATGAATGTTTTCCGGTGGATGAACGATGGAAAATGTGAAAGGTTTGATTTTCATTAACCCAATGCAAAACAATGGTAAGGCTTATTACATTAAATTAAGATTGCAGGAAGTATTATGATCACTAAAAAAGACCTTGAGCATATCGGGTGGCTTTCGCGCCTTGAATTAAGCGAAGAAGACAAGGAAAAATATACACCAAAGCTCAATTCTGTCCTTGATTATTTCGGGGAGCTTGATAAAGCTGATACCGAGGGTGTGGAACCTTCATATCATGTAATGCCTATGAGCAATGTTTTCAGGGAAGATGTTCCCATAGCATCGTTGTCGCAGGAAGAAGCGCTTTCCAATGCCCCGAAGAACCAGGATGGGTTCATCAAGGCCCCAAGGATGATGTGATGTAAATGGCATCGATCAATGAACTCATAGAAAGGATTCATGCCGATTCCTCCGAAGAAATCGTTACCGAATACCTGGAGAGGATCGAAAAGAGCAAATTGAATGCTTTTATCACAGTAGCAAAAGAAAGCGCACTTTTGCGTGCAAAGGAGATCGATTCACAGGGGCATGACGGGCCACTTGCCGGGATACCAATAGCAATAAAGGACAACATTTCGACAAAAGGTATTGCGACGACATGCGCCTCAAAGATACTGACAGGTTATATTCCCCCTTATGATGCCCATGTTATTGAAAAACTAAAGGAAGCGGGTGCGATCATCATCGGGAAGGCGAACATGGATGAATTCGCAATGGGCTCATCCACAGAGACAAGTTTCTATGGACCGACACTCAATCCATGGGACACGACAAGAGTTCCGGGCGGCTCATCAGGCGGAAGCGCAGCAGCAGTGGCAGGAGGCGAAGCGGCGTTGTCACTTGGTTCTGATACTGGCGGCTCAGTCCGCTGCCCTGCATCGTTTTGCGGCGTTGTGGGATTAAAACCAACTTATGGGGTTATATCCCGTTACGGACTTATTTCATATGCCAATTCGCTTGAGCAGATAGGACCATTTGCAACAAGCGTTCGTGATGTTGCGACTCTTTTTGATGTAATTTCAGGCCACGATCCCCGTGATTCAACATCTGTTGACAGGGAAACAAATTATTCCTCTGCCCTCATAAACGATGTGAAGGGATTGAAAATCGGGGTTCCTGAAGAATATTTCGGGGAAGGCATTGACAAGAACGTGGAAAAGTCAGTAAGGGGTGCCATCAATACGCTTGAAGGACTTGGGGCGACAAGTTGTGAGGTAAAGATGCCGCATACAAAATATGCACTTTCTGCTTACTATGTAATTGCAATGAGCGAAGCATCATCCAACCTTGCCAGGTTTGACGGAATGAGATATGGCCTTCGAACAGAGGATTCTGACTGGCATACGACATTCTCGCAGGTAAGGGCAGCAGGCTTTGGCGATGAGGTCAAACGGCGCATCCTCCTGGGGACATACGCCCTTTCGGCAGGGTATCATGATAAATATTACTTAAAAGCCCTGAAGATCAGGACTCTTATAAAACAGGACTTTGAGCGCGCATTCAGGGATGTGGATGTCCTTATTGCACCAACGATGCCATATCCGGCATTCAAGCTAGGTGAAAAGATCGATGACCCGATATCGCTTTATCTTGCGGATGTTGATACTGTTCCAATCAATCTTGCGGGTGTTCCTTCTATATCATTGCCATGCGGATTTTCAGGACGCCTGCCTATTGGGATGCAGGTGATAGGGAAACATTTTGATGAAGCCGCGATTTTACGAACAGCTTTTGCATTTGAAGAGAATACGGATTTCCACACAAGGCAGCCGGAGGGATCGTAATGTACGAGAATCCTGATGGCGTAATGATAGGGCTTGAAGTTCACGTGCAATTGAACAAGCTAAAAACAAAGGTGTTCTGCGGATGCAGCACCGATTACCATAACGATCCGCCTAACTCGCATGTGTGTCCCGTGTGCCTGGGACTTCCGGGATCGCTGCCTGTGATCAACAGGAAAGCAGTTGAAGCAGCCATAAAAATCGGGCTTGCCCTTAACTGCAAGGTAGAAGAGCATACACAGTTTTACAGGAAGAATTACTATTATCCTGATCTTCCCAAAGGTTTCCAGATAACACAGTATGATTTTCCCATTTCAAGCGGCGGCTACATAATGATCGAAGGTGAAGATGGAGAGCACAGGGTGGGGATAACACGGGCTCACATGGAAGAAGATCCTGGTCGGCTTGTGCATGAAGGAACGATCGACAAATCAAAATATACGCTTATAGATTACAACCGATCAGGGATGGCGCTGATCGAGATCGTAAGCGATCCTGATATGCGAAGCCCGAAAGAGGCGCGCCGGTATCTTGACAAGCTGAGGAATATCCTTGAATATCTTGATATTTTCGATGGGGATCTTGAAGGCGCACTCAGGGTTGACGCCAACATTTCCATTATGGGCGGCCAGCGCGCCGAGATAAAGAACATCTCATCACACAAGGGCGCAGAACGGGCGCTCCTGTTTGAGATCGTGCGACAGAAAAACGTGCTCCGAAGAGGCGGCGTGGTAGTCCAGGAAACCCGCCACTTTGATGAGGCGCGCGAGATCACGCTTTCCATGCGCTCCAAAGAAGAAGCGCATGACTACCGATATTTCCCCGAACCCGATCTTGTGCCTCTTAAGATATCAGGCTGGGCGCCGGCCATCAAGGCGACACTGCCAGAGCTTCCGGATGCGAGGCGCATGCGCTTCGTGCAGCAGTATGGTATCATGGATGACCATGCCAAGGCGCTCACATCTGAGCGCAAAGTAGCGATATTCTACGAAGAGGTCGCAAAAATCGCCGATCCGAAAACAGCAGCGGTCTGGATATGCGATGTTCTCAAAGGTGAATTGAATTACCGCGACCTGACTATCGAGGCTTTCAAGAAAGAGCACATGCTTTCTGTTATCGATCTGCTCATGAGCAAGAAAATAACAGAGGATGGTGCAGTTGATATTATCAGGACTCTCCTTGATAAAGGCGGTTCGCCCGAAGAGATCGTGAAAGAAAAAGGTCTCCTGAAAGTGGAAGGAGATATAGTTTCAACAGCAGCAGAAGAAGCCATCAAAGAAAATCCGGTGGCTGTTGCTGATTTCAAAGCAGGGAAGGAAAAGGCGCTCAACTCGCTGGTGGGCGCTGTTATGAAGAAGACGAAGGGAAGGGCAGATGCGAGGACGGCGCGGGAGATATTGCTGGACAAGCTGGGTTAGGCACAGCCACCCGCTTGCCGATGGCGCCGCCGAAGAACTCACATTTTCTTCTTAAGTTCAGCCGCAGTTATTGCTACTTTCTCCACACCCGGGATTATTGTAAAATGCTTCTTATTCCCGGTAAGCAGCCAGTCCCCCTTCTCACGAACAAAAGTAGCAGCGATAGCCACGTCCTGATACTCAATTGGAAGACCGTTTGCTATAAGGTAAGCATTCAGCTTTCCTATAATTTCGGCAATTTCCATATCAAGAGATACGATCTGGAAACATGCAAAAAGTTCTTTTGCTTTTTTCGTGGCTTTTTTATAGTCTGTCCTGAGATATGTCCCTGTAAATATCTCGGATGCAACGACAGAGCTTATCAGAATAGAATTATTTTGTTCAATCAGATGGTCGAGTAATCCTGCTGTTTCTTCTTTTCCTCTTTCAATATCCACGATTACACTGGTGTCTATGAAAATTTTCATTATGAAATACCAAGGGTCTTAAGTCTGTCTCTGGAATCTTTTCTCATTTTTGCACGCACAGTATCAAAATCCTGTGGCAGAAAGTCGCGGAACTCCTTTATTTTTGGCAAAGTTTTTCTAACTATGATCTTTTCATTATTCAGGGACATATCAACACTATCCCCTTCCCTGATCCCCAGCGCTTCCCTTATTTTTTTGGGGATGGTTATTTGTGCATGTCTTGTTACTGTAACGGTTGTCATAATATTAGTATGAATTGTTAGTATTTAATATTTACTAATAATTTGTAGTAATAATATCCAAGTCTCACCGCCTTTTGCTATAATCTTAGTGGGGCTGATCCCAGTTTCAGGGCTAACATGATAAAACGAATCAAGAAATAGTTCCAGATATCCCCAGAATGTGGTAGATAATCCATACCAGAGGATACCTCTTGAGTTCTGAGCTTCTCTAAGGATAACTTCTGTAGAAGACAATCCTGTAAGACAGAAGTTGAAAAACAAGGGCTACAGAAGATTATAAAAGGTTGTATGCCAATATAACAAGGGGAGTAATGCATCATTTTAGCGGAGGATGAATTTAGTGAAAATAGCTCAAATAGCACCTGTCTGGGAACGGGTACCTCCAAGGAAATATGGCGGTATTGAAGTTGTTGTACACCATCTAACAGAGGAACTTGTAAGAAGAGGACATGATGTTACATTATTTGCTACCGGGGATTCGGTTACTAAGGCTCGTTTAATATCCTGTTACGATACATCGCCTGATAGGATTCATCTGGCACAGTATAATCCAATGCCGGATTTTATCCATATCGGCAAGGCTTTCAAAGACGCTGAACAGTTCGATATCATACATAATCACGCAGGATGGCTCGGAACCGTATTGGGTAGCCTAATTAATAAACCGGTGTTAGATACGTTGCATGGAGGTTTCTCAGAGGACAACATGCTCTTTTATGAAGCTTACAAAGATGCGGTTTTTTACAACTCTATAAGCTTCAGGCAGCGAATATTAGGACCTGAATTAAATTATGTAGGCAATATTTACAATGCAATCGATACTGATAGCTACCAGTTTAGCAGAGAAAAAGGGGATTACTTTATTCACCTGAACAGGATATGCCCTGATAAAGGTACTGACATAGCAGTGAATGTGGCGCTTAAAGCCGGAATAAAGCTTATTCTGGCAGGTAAGCTCGATCCGGGAAAGGATACACTTTATTATAAAGAAAAGATCGCCCCCAAAGTTGATGGCAGGCAAATTATATATAGAGGCGAAGTCTCGGAAGAAGAAAAAAGGGCTTTGCTCAGAAATGCTAAGGGTTTTATCTTTCCTCTTCAATGGCCTGAGCCTTTTGGCCTGGTCATGGCCGAGGCGATGGCATGCGGTACGCCTGTTATTGCTTTTCCATACGGATCAGTCCCTGAGATTGTTGAGGATGGTAAAACTGGTTTTGTCGTCAATAGTTTTGAACAAATGGTCGGGGCAGTTAATAATATAGAGCGCATAGATCCATTTGATTGCCGGAAGCGAGCTGTAGAGAAATTCTCAATCAGTAAAATGGTTGATGAATATGAGAAGCTTTATAAAAAGATTATTCAACTGAAGGCAGACAAACAGGTGGCGAAAATCGAAATACTTAAAACAAAGTGATTCCTCCTATGGGAATTTCCCCTGCTCCTTTGAATTTATCGATAAAGCCTTAATTACTATAATAACTTGTACTCTTGATTTTATGCTCTTAGGCCAAAAGTGTCATAGAATGCTATTATATATAATTTTTCCATGTTGCATAAATATATGAAGTTACATACATGAGACTAGGGAGTTTAACAAGAAATAACACGATAAAGAGTTCAACACTGCAAATATTAGAGTTATTAACTTCTTTATATATAATTAACGACATATTCTGATATAGTATGAGGTAAGAAATTACAGGTGGGATGTTCAAAAGTTGAGCGGGGAAAAAATGAAAATTGCAATGGTTGCTCCTTCGGTCTGGTACCGAATAGCTCCTCCGCATGAATCAAAGTACGGCGGAGCAGAAAAAATTGTTTATTGGTTATGTGAAAAGTTAGTAGAATGGGGGCATGATGTTACTCTATTTGCCACAGAAGATTCGATAACTTCGGCAAAATTGGTACCAACATATCCGTGTTCTGTTCTTGGACAAAATGGTAAAAATGGACAAAACGGTAAAATTAGCATTTCCTGGAATGATATAACTGACAATTTACTGAGCTTACGCAAGGCGATTGAAGCCGAAGAGAGTTTTGATGTAATACATTCTCATGTATATGGTGATCCGCTTGTAACCTCTTCATTAAACGGATCAGGAGTCAATGTACTGAGCACAATACACAATAGTATGAGTGCTAAAGATATGGGTTGGGGAAATATTATTCTATACAGATATGCAAAAAACAGAAAAAATCACCGTTTTGTTGCTATTAGCAAATCACAGACAATACACGATGATGCGGGATTGTCTTACAAGGATATCGTACATAATGGTATTGACATTTCCAGCTATAGAACCAAAAGACGATTGAAGAGAAAAAATGATACGCTTTTATGTCTTTCCAGGATTGATCCACAAAAAGGTATAGAACATGCTATCGATGCAGCGGAAAAATCAGGCATGAAACTTATTATAGCCGGAAGAAAACATCCTGGTAAGGAAGAAGAATTCTTCGAGGACTGCATAGAACCGCGCTTACAAAAAGGTGTAGTGGAATACGCTGGTGAGGTAAGCGATAAAGAAAAAGTTAAGCTACTCAATTCAACTGCAGGAGTAATTTTTCCATCATTATGGAGAGAACCTTTTGGTCTGGTACCTATTGAAGCCGGGGCTTGTAGTTCGCCTCTGGTCGCTTTTAAATGCGGAGCAATTCCTGAAATAGTTATAAATGGCAAAACAGGTTTTTTTGTTCAGCCGCGTAATAAAGATGGAAAGCCAAACATACAAGAATTGGTAAAAGCAATAAAGAGAATAGATGAAATAGAACCAAAAGACTGTCTTGATCATGTTAAAAATAAATTCACGGCAGATAGAATGGTCGAAAAATATTTAAATATATATAGAGAATTAAAAAATAAAACAATCGGTTCCCATGCTGCAAGCCTTAACTTGTGATCAATACTGGAACACCGGAAAATTTCCCTATAGATTTTTGTTAATCTCTTCGGTTACCTCCTTTCGCGAGATGCTCCTTAAGCGCTTTTTAAATGCAGATCTGAACATAGCATTTTTAATTACCCGCCTTCTATTGAGATTGCTGAGCGAACTTTTAAAATTATTTATAGCTCTTACATTCTCAATTGTGCTCCTCATAACAGAAAATGGAAATTGCATCGTGTTTCGTAAACCACTTGCAGTGGAAAATGATCTCATATCCCTTCTTACTTCAGAAATAAGTTCATTTATTACGATCTTCTCTTCAACTTCTCCGACTTCTTTTACCAGTGCCAGTCTATGGATGGAATAAAAACCTATCAGGAATGCAAAAAGAAAAAAGAAATCCCATGATTGAAAATACAGGGCGTTAAAATCACCGGTACTAATCGGACTTTGCCAACCGATACTGGCCCAGAGTTTGCTGAATTCGAAAAAATCTGCAAATAGACCACCAAGTATCGGTGCAATACCTGCTGCTAACGAATTAACAAGACTGCTTGTTGCTAAATATGATGTAGCCTGTCCTTGTGGTGCTAATTTGAGCCCGATATTTCCGGATGAAAGAGTTATTCCTGCTGAGGAAATACCCATCAGCGCATGTATGATCACCAATAATGGCAGGGTAAATATATGCTTCTCAGGTCTTGCCGTGAAAGTCCATGCAAGAATGCATACTATAAATAAAGGACCGTTTATGCTCAGTATAGATTTATTACTGAATCTATCAGAATATTTTCCCCACAGACGTAAGAATGCAATACTAACAAGCTGATTCAATACCATGAGAATTATAATAGTTGACATATCGAGACTTAATCTTCTAAGCATATAAACCGTGAAAAAAGGAGCTGCCAGATTTACGGCAAAATTCCACGATCCAAGGAAAACTATCAGGTTTTTAAAATTGGTATCCTTGAAAGGCTGCAAAAGCATCCTGGAGAAATTGATCTTTTCTTTCATGACCATCATTCGGGGCTCAGGTGTCTTTGAAAGAAAATACAATCCCAGCATACCTGTCAGGAATCCGGCGAAAAAAATATATGAATATGCATATAATTCCCTGTCAGGATATAATTGTTTCCAGTAATCTATAAAAATTCCGGCAGCAAGACTGAAAAAAATTCCTACTATGCTTGCATAAATCATCCGTTTACCGAAAAAAGATCCCATTTGATTCACGGGAACAAGGTCTCGCATCCATGAGTTCCAGCTGCAGCCTCCGATAGCTGAAAAGGCCGCATTTAATATTAAAGCGATAATGAGTAGGGTTAGAGGAATTTTAATAAAAACCAGGAAAGGAATCAGAGCTATCAGCAGCCAGAATGACCTGCTCACTGCCGTACTTACGATACAGATATCTCTCCTGGCCCTGTATTTCTCCACAATATATATTGCAGGTATCTGGATTAGCTGTCCTAGAGGCGGGATGGCTGCGAGAATACCGATAGTCAGGTTTGAAGCCCCAAGTTTTAGCGCAAAAGCCACAAGGAACACTCCGCCCGTCAGCGTTGCGATTGCCTGTGTTGTGAGGCCGTCCATTATCACATTCTTAAGACCGGATTTCAATTCATCTTCTGTTAACGAATCTTTAACTGGGAATTTCATTATAAATCCCTTTATTAATGATATCCGATATCACATTAACTTCAACCATTTGCCTGAGAAGTTCTATAACTTCCGTATAATTATGAAGATTAAACCTTGCATATGATTGAGTAATCCCAACCCTGATTGAATAAGCAGTATCAGGAAGGATTTTGAATAGGTCCTCATCTGTGAAATCATCGCCAATCGCAAGTATGAAATCGTATTCGTTTTTTGATATCCAGTGCATTCCGGCTGTGCCCTTGTTAAAGCCTGCGTTGCGGATTTCCACAACTTTATTACCCTGCATTACCTGAACATCAATATTTGCAGTAAGATTTACCAGAGTATCCATCAGGTCTTTTGCTTGCTGAGAACTCTGTTCAGGGTCAGCTTTGCGATAATGCCATGCAATAGAAAAACCTTTTTCCTCTATGAAGGATCCGGGGACTCTGTCCACATATAACCTGAGTAAAGGAAGTATCCTGGGTTTCCATTGATCATTCAATTGTTTAGCTATACTCCAATCACAATTTTTTTCCTTGATCAATATCCCATGTTCAGCCACAATGTTTATATTCGGCAGTCCGAACCATCGCTCAAGCGTATCTTTGTCCCGGCCGCTTAACAGAACAATTTCATTTCGCATATCTTTTAAATAACTCATAAGGATATTCAGAGTGTCCTGGTTCGGTACTGCCATATCAGGGCTTGGAGCAAGAGGAACAAGTGTTCCATCATAATCCAATAAAATAAGCCTCCTTCTGGCTTTATTGAAATCTGCTTTCATTTCTTCTTTGACTTTACGATTTAATAATCTTGCATCGAATCTTTTTTGTTCCTCACCTACGGACATCAGGTCATGAAGGAAATCATGCGCCCATTTCACAACATCATAACATTTAAGCCTTTCCTGCATGATATGGTTCCTCTTGATCTGCTCTTCCTGGGGCATTTCCAGCGCCTCTTTTAATGCCTCAGTTATCTCTTCCGTATTATTGGGATTTATGATGATGGCTTCTCCGAGTTCTTTTGAAGCACCTGCCATTTCACTGAGTATGAGAACACCTGTCTTATCGGTTCTTGCTGCAATATATTCTTTTGATACGAGATTCATACCATCTCTTAAAGGCGTAATCAATGCAATGTCGCTTCTTTTATAAAGGGCAATAAGAGAGCCGAATGGCAGGAACTTGTACTGGTAGGATATTGGCGTCCAGTCGATGCTGCCGAACTTTCCATTTATCCTGCCGACAAGTTCGTCTATTTCTTTTTTATTCTGCTGATAGTGTTCTACTCCTATGCGTGAAGGAACAACTATTAATAGAAGTATTAATTTTTTATGCCATTGTTTATATCTCTCAAGGAAAATTTCATAGCTGCGAAGACGGTTGATAATACCTTTAGTATAATCCAACCTGTCAATAGAAAGAATTATTCTGTAGTTTGCAAGCGTCCTGTCGAATTTATCTTCTTCTTTCTGAACCTGCACATTGTTTGTATGATTATTGAATTTCGGGAAATCAATACCCATGGGATATGTATCAGCTCTTGCGATCTTGTTCTTCGTGATAATCTTGCCCATATTGTGCTCATGACCCAATATGCGCAGAACACATCTTAAGAAATATTGGGTATATTCATGCGTATGGAATCCGGCCAGATCAGCTCCCAGGATCCCTTCCAGTAATTCCTTCTGCCATTTTTTGGGCAACATCCTGAATATTTCAAACGAAGGAAAAGGAATATGGAGAAAAAATCCAACCGGATTTTCAGGGGACCTTTTTTTCAGGAGTCCAGGAAGAAGCATGAGATGATAATCATGAACCCAGACGATATCATCCGGCTTTATGATTTCCATAATAGCTTCGCAGAACATTTCGTTTACATGCTTGTAACATTTCCATGAATCCTCATCATATACAGTATAAAACGGAAAATAGTGAAATAGCGGCCAGATGGTTTTATTGCAGAATCCATGGTAGAATTTATCCATGATTTCTTCGGAAAGAAAAATGGGATATGCATGGAAATCAGAAAGCGCTTTTAATTTTAATTGTTCTTTCTGTTTTATATCTTCAACTGTTATCCCTGGCCATCCGATCCAGATATATTCTAACTCTATAAACGAAGAGGTTTTCATTGAATCAATATATGCTGAAAGACCTGACACCATGCCGCCTACGCTTTCCTTAAATTCGAAGATACCTTCTTTTTCAACAACAGTGAAAGGCAGCCGATTTGAAACTATGAGCATTCTCATTCTTATTCCCCATCATAACATAATTTCCGATATTAATATACCTATCTGGTTCGATATTAGAAATCTTCATTTCAAGGTTAATTAGAAATAGCCGATTAAAATAGATAAATAGGATTTTTTTAACTGTCATAGTTAGTAAAATAATTTTAATGAGCATTATGATTATTATTATTATTTAGTAAATTCAATAAATTTATATAGCTAAGAGTTCAATTTGATTTAGACAGGCTGTCCCAAAACTCAAAGCAATTGCCCAAAGCAAGTATAATTTATCCCAATTGTGATAAAGAACAATCAATAAATTCAATAAAACTTCCTAA
>JBAQLI010000210.1:0-6367 GCA_049301735.1 Candidatus Methanoperedens sp. | reverse complement strand
CAAGGAAATAGTGATGTAGTTTTTGGAATGGAAGCAACTGGTATCTACTCTTTACCTCTCTATTCAGCCTTGAGAAGAGACGGGTATAAAGTCAAGCTATACAACCCTATCCAAACCAATGGCTTTCGGAAAATGAATGTCCGCAAGACTAAAACTGATCCGATCGATGCAGCTATTATTGCTGATATGCTGCGTTATTCAGAACCACCTCAAGTTAATGAGATCAAGGATTTGAACCTATATCAATTGAGAGAATTAGTTCGGATTCGGCACCGTCTCATTGAAAAACAAACTGTGTGTAAAGTACAAATGATCCGTAATATCGATATAATTTGGCCAAATTATGTAAATTTAATGCCTAAGGTTTTTGGAACTACATCAATAACATTATTGAAAAAATACACTGTCCCTTCTAAAATGATCGGTAAATCTTTCGAGCAATTTTATGACCTTGTACATAAGGCAAGCAGATCAAAGATATCTCGCACCAAAGCCGAAGAAATTTATGCTAATGCCGGGAATATATTGACTATACCTGAAATTGAACCGATCATCAGTATTGAAATTAAAACTCTGATCACTCAACTTGAATTATATGATGGGCAGATTCAGTCAATTGATACCAAAATAGATCAGATGATGAAGCGGATTGATTCAAAAATAATGTCTATACCTGGTATTGGTGTCACATTGGGTCCAATGATTCTGGGTGAAGTTGGAAATATTGACCGATTCTCAAGTGCTAAGAAATTGGTTGCTTTTGCCGGACTTGATTCTGTTGTGAGCCAGTCTGGAAGATTTGAGAAGACTGGGAAGATATCTAAAAGAGGTTCTCCATTGCTTCGACAGGCTTTGTTCTTGGCAGCAAATATTGCAAGGATGAATGATGATGTCTTGAAACGGTTTTATGATAAGAAGAGAAGTGAGGGAAAGCATCATTATACTGCTTTGAATGCAGTAGCAGCCAAATTATTAAGGGTAATTTATTCGGTTTTGAAGAATAATAAGGAATACCAACCGCAAACGAATTAGTTTTAGTCATTGAACGGGAAACAGACCAAGCTAATGGATAGTGGATACTATCTTATTGCGAGTAAGGATTTCTGTGGTCAAGGCGGAAGAAAACAACAGTGAACTCATCTGTAGTTATTGATTTCATACAACCAAGGTTCATACATCGAACCCCGCCAAAGGCGGCGCATCCGCCGGGGTCTGGGGTCGCAACCCCAGCGCCATAAAGCGCAAGTAGACCAAAAGTGTTAATAGTACGCTATGTTTATATCGACATTTATCCCATTCTTTGATTTCAATGTCCGCCATATAGATTGAATCGTTCACTTCAAATAGTCCAAATAAATGACTTTTTTTTTCAGAAATCAAATATGGGAAAAATATTTTATAAGTATAGTTAGTATATTTATGTAGAATATCACAAATCAAAATAGATTCACAAGCTTGAAGGATAAATGTCATGGAGAAAAAAGAATTTTCGAATAAAAAGAAGACTTTCTGAAAAACCTGTTTCTATAGCTCCCATTGAGCGAAAGCTTTATCCATATAACATATAACATTAATGTGTGAGTGGGAGCAATAAAATCAACTCATTCAATAAAATAAGGGAGAAAAATATGCTAAAAGTAGTAGTTGTATATCTCAGTACATCAGGCAACACCAAAGCGATGGCAGATGCCATCGTAGAAGGTGCAAATTCAAGAAATGTTGACGCTAAAGCCGTGAATTTTCATGAAGTAAAAATAGAGGACATAATTGCTGCGGATGCCATTGCGATTGGCACTTCAACATTCCATTATAAGATGCTGCCTCCCATGGAAAAATTCATCGAAAGCCTTGAAAAAGCAAAAATAAAAGCCAAAGTTGGGGCAGCTTTCGGCTCTTACGGATGGAGCGGTGAGGCACCTATAATGATTGCAGAAAAAATGCGTAAGCTTGGCATGGATGTAATAGATCCAGTATTACGTATTCAATATCAACCTGCTGAAAAAGACCTTGAAGAATGTAAAAGGCTTGGAAAAGATATTGCTGTTAAAGTGAAAACAAAATATACCAAGGCAGAAAGCGAGAAGCGTGAAGGTGCACCCATCATGCAAGAGATCAAAATGGGTGAAGGAGGTCACTGAGAAAACATCTGTGCAGCGCATTCATAAGAATATATCTATATAATAAGCCACAGAACGAAAAAAAAAATAAATTGAAACCAACCAAAATCGATGAGGTGAAAATATGCTATTTGTACTATGGTTTAAGTGGAATCCTGAGACTACATCAAAACTCATGGAACTTTGGAAAGAATTCAAATATCCTGAAGAAGTTAAATTGATTGGTAGATATCTCCTAATAGGAAGGCATATCTCTGTGGCAATATTCGATGCCCCAAATGAAGAAGCAATTCTAAAGATAACCTACCCATTCAGAGACATAGGTGTACCTCATATAGCTCCTGCATTACCGCTTGAAGAAGCACTGGAAATGATGGAGAAGATGTAGTGATTAAATTAATTTTTTTTTCCGATTATATAGAATAAAGAGGTGATATTATGTGCTTTGTAGACGCGGCAACTTCTAATATAGAAATCGGGTCAAGCGATTTTGAATCTATTTGCTATAAATGCCGAGATTGTTCATCTACGTTTAAAGCCATAGGAAAAAAAGTAAAATGTCCTACCTGTGAATCGACACGTGTAGAGAGAGTGTAACAAATATACTTCCTCTGCGAAACTTTCTCTTTTCATGCAAAAAAGTTGCACTTGAACTGGTATGCACATATCAGTTCAACTGGAGAATCTGTCCTGTAAAATTCCCAGGGTATGAGTATACCCACATCTAGATAACCCCTGATATGGCAGTCTCCCCACCCCTATAATGAGATATGAGCGCATTCTTTTATCGGGTTGAGCGTCGTTATATGGGTTTGAGTGAAGGCTACCAAGGATTACCAGAATCAAGTGAATCAATGATTTATGCTGGTATGGTCTACTTAATGGTTAGGCGATTGGCTCGAAGGGGTTCTTTAAATTCATGAAAATGGAATTTTCAGACAGGCTCTAAGCAATGAATACTATTATTTTTTTTGAACGAAGGAATGGAAAATTATTATAACCAATAAAAGCTTAGAGTGTTATAATGAAGATCAGAGAGCTTACCATAAAAATGAGAAAGGGACTGTTATAACTTTATGAAGTAAGCAATAATTTGGAATGTTACGTTGTAACCATTTAAAAAAATGCTCCTTTCTATTTCCTTTGCAAAAGTTTAGTATTTATTGGATGGGCTCTGTGCGCCCGAAAAGGTTTTATAGCAATAGATGAACCTTACAAGTAGGTGAAAAGAATTGGCAACAAAGGTAAATTTGTCTCACCAGCACAATGAGACAATAAGCGGTGTCAGTGAGGAATTCAAAGAAATTTTCGATCAATCAAAGCAAGCTATTTATGTATATCTTGATGATACACATAAGGTATGCAATCAAAGATTTGCTTCTTTACTTGGATATAAATCAACCGAAGAATGGGCAGCAGTAGATGAGCCTTTTACTGAAGCTTTTGTTATGCATGAGAGCCAGGAAATACTGGTTTCTGCTTATGCAAAATCAATGGAAGACAAGGTTGGATCTAACATCGAGGTTTCATGGAAAAAGAAATCTGGCGGATCAGTAAAAACCAGTGTAATCATAGTTCCAATAAACTATAAGGGAGAATTGCTTGCCCTCCACTTTATAACAAAAATTTAATATTTAGCGATAGTATTCGAGACTATATTCAAGAAGGTAAATAATGGGCAGGTTGGGAGGTAGATGGTATTTTAAAAAATAATTCTCCCACCCATTACTTTTAATTCAGAATTTGGGTATAATCTTGGAAAATTGCCTTATATCATGAATAACATTTTATTCGTTGAGGAACGAACCAATCATAACCCCTCTATCCTATCCAATAATATTTCATTTTTTTTGGTTTGTTTCCTCAATTAAATTCCAATTACTGCTAAGATTATCTCTGATATAATGTTTTCGATTTTGTTCTAAGTATTTGCAAACTTTCATGGGCGATAATTGCTATGACTGCGATGAAAAATTATTATAACAGATAAAAGCTTATAGTGATATAATGAAAATCAAATCTCTAGGATTCAAAGTAACAGATGAGGAAAGCGGTATTGAGTTTGAATTGATTCCGAAAACGGAAGAAGGAACTCAAGAGCTTGTTGAGAAATTTTTTGATAGTTTCCAAGTCTTGAATGTGGAAGCTCCAAAATGGGAGCGTTTAAAGGAGGAAGAGAAAACACCCAAAAAACGAAAGTATACAAGACTAAAACCTGAGAAAGAACCAAAGTTTGCGAGACCTAAAAGTGAGAAAAAAAGCCTACCGATTCCACTTGAAAGGCAGACTAAGGAATTAACTGAACTGCCTGAAGAATTCGCCATTGCTGATATAGCCGACCTGTTTGAGAAAGAAGGTTATGACAGGAAAAATATTATGGAAAATGCCTATCATGATATTTATAACTTGGTTGAAAAGAACAAAATAATTTCCGTAGAAGGCACAAGACCAAAAAAATATAGAATAGTATCACGTGATACCAGTGATTTGGGATAATATCTTCCATAAGATTTGACAGAGTTCTATAAAAACCTTTATGGTTTGAAAAACCAAATAAATCAAAATGAATAAAAGCAAAATTAATCAAAAATTAGATTTGGGAACATCTTTAATTATTATAGGTTTAATAATAATGATGATAGCAATTCCTATTGAAGGTTTAAAAATGGCATCTATTGTGAGTATTACCATGCCTGGAGGAGCAGGAGCATCTATAGATGGAATAAAGCCTATCTCGGCAACAACGCTATTTGTAGGATTTATGACGACTTGTACAGGATTGTTTATAAAATATAAAAATCGTAACTAATTATTCAGATAATTCTTTAAGAACGGATGAAAACTATACATGTTTTTTATTTTGAAAGTGCTTTAGAAAGGATGTATAATCCCACAAGAACCAATCCCAATTTAATTAAATCATCAAGTGAACTATTTTGAGCATAAGGGTTCTCTTTTGCAATGAGTGTTCTCAATTCATTTTGTTCTGGAAATGTTAAAGGATTATGTTTTGATTTTCCTAACAAATATTGCATTCTGTTAAATTCATCAAACGTGTAAGTCATCTATTTCTTTCCTCTAAAGACCTTCTCTACTTGTTCACTACCCTTTTCCATTAGTATTTTCGTTATGGGGTTAAGTAGCTGTATTTTATGCTCCATATCCTTTATCCTTGATTCCAATGTTATACGGAAAGCTACATAACCTATGGTAAAGGTCACAACCACACTTATTAAAGCAGTCCCTATCATTTCTTGGGATATCAACATTAATCAGGTTATATGTCCTTAGGTATTTTAAATATACTGTCTAATTCCCATAAAAATCCATCTCCCAATTTCGACGGTCAATTATTGTATATGTGTTATTGTATATGTGTTGAGACTTTTTCAAGACCAAGATAACAGGGCAAAAGGGAGGTTTGCTGATGTTAATGAGTAAACATTTATTCACACCTTTATTTATGTCCATGTGACAGAATATATAAAAAAGTTATCTAAAAATTCATAAGGATGGTTTATAATAGTGGCAACCTCATTAACAGAAGAACTGCCTAAAAATAATTTCAGTAGGCAAAGAAAGAAGAGCAGTGGAGTGTGGTGATTAGTCACTGCAACGATATATATGTTAAGTGCATTATTTAAGATACAACAAATTGTGGAATTAAATATGAGTAGCGTGATTCTGTATTTACTCCACAAGAGAAATTTATTTATATATTATATAAATCATTTATATATCAGAATACTGGTGGTGTGATAAAGTAAATGACTAAAAATCCTAATATAGAATTTGAAATTTTAATAGATGAAGCATTTGTTAATATCAATACAAATAAAAATTTAGATCCAATTGACAATAAAAGAGTATTGAGTTTAATAAATGATTTTGAAGATGGAGAATGGAGATATAGTAAATTCCAAAAATTTGTTTGGGATAATATTAGCGAAACTTCACTGTCTTATAAAGAACGTGAAAGTCTTATAGTTAAACCTCATTCATCATTGGTTGCTTCTGCAAAAAATATACGTTTGACAGACAAAGAAGAAGATATTGGAAAAGGAAGCGAACTCGCTGAAATTGTTTTATATGGAATAATGAAACATTATTACAATGCATTACCTGTTGTTCCTAAAATTTTTTACAAACAAAATATAGTCGGTCATAGTCGATGCACCCGAAATTATTAGTACATATACGAACAATATATCCTTAATGTTATCAAGCAGCAAAAAAGGAAATAAAACTCT
>JBAQLI010000209.1:0-6474 GCA_049301735.1 Candidatus Methanoperedens sp. | reverse complement strand
TCATGCTGGCAGTAGCATTTGCACGATTGCAGCATGGAATAAAAGAAAATCTTTCTTCAGTTGCATATCTCACATAGGAGGTAAAAAAAATCTACCAATGGTTTCAAGGGGGTCTTGGTAACCACCTCAGTAGAAAATATGTAGACGATAAATTCTTATACGATAAAACCAATTTGCCAGCCAAAAAAAACTTCGGGAGGATCAACATGAATGCAAATATAATGAAAAAGAGAAAAATTCAGCCGATGGAAATTTTGATTGTTCCACAAGAACCAAGTCCATTAATTAACAACACGGCAGCACCATGCCCTGCGCCAAATTTAGATTCTATGAAAAGAATCTTAAAGAAAAAAAAAGAAGCAAAATTTGATTTATAAAGGAGAATATTTTTTTTCGCCTTAACAAAATGAACTCCCCATAGCCGAGTTTTGGGGCATCTCATGACTCCAAGGGTGACTGAGGTTGCATTGACCATGCCTTTTCCCAGCAGTAGCAGGGCGGGTTATAAAGATAAAAATAACATCTCAATTTATATGGAAAATTTAAACTATATATTAAATGATGACCTAATTGTACGTAAAGAATTTTTTGGTTCATTAGTTTTTAATCATTCGTCAAAGCATTACCATCAATATAATGAAGACGCTACTCTTATACTCAACAAATTTGTTAAGGCCTCAAATTTAAAAACTGTAATTGAGGAGTTGAAATTTGATTATGAGTTAGACAGCAATGATATTGAAATATTTGTTGAACAGTGTTATGATGATAACATTTTGGTAAAGGCAAATAATGGAAAATTAAAATCAGATTGTTTTACTTTCTTTTTCGATACAACTGTCCAAAGGACTGATTGCTTTTATAGTCCAACAACAATGAGTGTCTACATAACTTTCAAATGCACAAAAAAATGTAAACATTGCGTGAACAGTGCAAGTCCTGATAGGGACACAACAACAGAATTGACACAAAACCAATGGTTTAAAATTTTAGACCAAATGCGTAATTTTGGTATAATTTATATTGTTTTTACAGGCGGTGAATTATTTACAAGAAAAGATTGGTTTGAAATTGTTTCATATGCTGATAAATTGAAATTTTCATATGCCTTATTAACAGATTTTGATTATCTTGATTCTGCAATACTTGAAAAAATTAAAAAGTTTAAATATATTGACCATATAATGATTAGTTTAGACGGTGCTACATCTGACACTCATGATTTTATTCGTGGTGCAGGTGCATTTCAGCGTTCCTTGAAAAAATTGGGACTTTTGAAAAATAGTGGTTTAAAGTTCAATATTTCTACAACCGTAACGAAATTAAACAAACATGAATTGAAAGATATTTCCAATTTAGCAATTGAATATGGAGCAAATGCTATTTGGTTCAATCCATTAGCCCCTTTTGGTCGTGGTGAGAATTTAGTAAATTTAGTTTTATCTGACGATGAATTAATGGAATTATCAAAGACTTATTTAGATATTATTTCAGAATCTCAAATAAAACCAGGTAATGAATTTTGGTCAATGATAGCAGATGATTCAGATAATTTAGCAAAATTTAATCCACTTAAAGGTAACCCATATTCTATTAGTTTAGCAATATATAATTTTTCAATTGATGCATATGGTGATTGTTATTTAGATTCAAAAATGAGGGCAAAAGGTATTCTACCACTTGGTAACATTTTCGATTCTGATATTAAGACTTTATGGAATACTGAGAAACTATCAGATTTACGAAATCAGTATAAATTTGGTGAATTTACTTTTAAAGACATAAGAGAAATAGAAGCACAAATACTAAATAACTATTGAAAATTAATAACATGAAAATGCAAATATACATAGCGTCATAAGTTCTTTTCTCATAAATTAATATCTTTGTCTATATACTATATACTATATAGATAACTGAGGTGTATTATGCAGAAATCGAAAATAGAAAATGCCGACATAATGAAAGTAGTCATTCAACAAGAAATTGCTCGTTCCGAAGATTCACGATATGATCATCGACCATCATAAACGCATGTTGCCCCGAAAACACTAATGATCTTCCTGGTGCGTTCCTGCAATATTATTGGATCTTTATGACTTTTTTAACTGTTTTAGGTTTTAGAAAAAGAATGATTTGAACAATTTTTTTATTGCTTCAGGATTGTCTTTCCGAAAGTTAGCAATTGTTTTGTAATCGGGAGTACAGTTTTTCAGTGGCCGCATTATTTCAACTTTCCTGGAACATTCCTTCATTAATTTTCTGCGGGAACGAAGGCTGTTTTGATACGCATAAAACTACAACTTTGATAAATCATAAGGATTCTATGGGGGACGACCTGTTACAGTGTTTGTCATTAAATTCATACCTCCTTTCCTCGTTCTCGTTTATGCACATCCATCTGTAATCCTCTGGTGAAAGCTCATTCTTGTTAACGAAATATTCACCGTAATCGGGTGATCGTCAAGGTGATTCAGTATCTTTCGATATCTTAGTCATTGCTCGGAAATAACATAGCGAATTTTATTTTATGGAACAAGTCCACAGATTGCGACACATAGCATCCTATGAGTCATAATTTCGATAGTTTATTTTTCAGCAATCCCTTAGAATCGAAGAAGGATGTTCTGGATGGAATAGTCGATCCCCTCGAAGTCCCTCATAGCCTGAGACGCTGCTTTCATGTCATGACTGGCCATTGCCTTATTGAGCTGCACATACAGCCCCTGTGCATCCTGATCTGGTCTTTCGCTTAAGTCCATTCATATCTCCAGCAGAGGCTCAGCCTCAGCATCCAATAGCTCTGCAACGTCTATGATCTCATCGCTGAACTTCTTCAGTGTTTCTGTGTTATGAGATTGGATTAAAACACCAAAGACCCTGAACTCTTTACTCTTCTTTGAGTCAAGGAAACCAGAAAGGAACTTTGGACCAATGGGTGCGTTCCCATCAGTGATGAATACCAAATCAGCCTTCTTGAAACTCTGTTTTGAGATGAGTTCCAGAGCTTGACTCAGCGCAGGCTCGAACGCCGTTCCACCTGCATTCAGGAAAAACTCTGCAACCTTAACTGCCTTGCTAAGTATGTCCTTTTCACCGGGGTTTATTTCTATGGTCTCCAGTGCATCCGACTGACCACCGAAATGAATACAGGCAAACCCCCTCTTCTGCATAGTCGCGATCTCCAGGAGAGCAAGAGCAACAGCTTTACTCCAGGTCTCACGGTCACCTGACATAGAGCCACTATTATCAACGCAGACCACTATTGGGCCTTTGCCCTGCTTTTCAGTACCCTTCAGTTCATACTGCATCAATTTGCCTTCCACGAACTTGCGTTTAAACTCTGCTTTCAAGACCGGGTGGCGAAGCTGGACTAGCTCGATCGGCAGCACTCGTGAGAGATCGTTTCCGATGCCTACATTGTGAACCTCATCCCTTGATTGATTTAGTTTTGTCTTTTGCTTATGAACAGCAAGCCTCCGCATCCTTCCAATGACCTGTGCCATGAGCTTGAACTTCCTGGTTTGTAACCTCTTCGCAAGCTCCAGTTTCTGTTCAATAGGCATCTTCTGCAGCTCACCATACCCTAAACCCCAGCCATCCATTGCTTCGGATATATCCTTTGCATCCTTTAGCGCTGATTCGGTCGCAGCCCTGACGCTTCCCCTTATCTTATTGGCACCAGCTTCGCAGGATTGTTCAAGTCTGGTTTCCGCTTGCTGAAGCTGCGTCCTGTAAAGCTGTGCACTTTTCACAGACTCATCAGCCTTCTTCTGGAAATCCTGGTTACCAGACCTGTCCGCAATATCCTGATATGTCCGGGCGGCTTCAATGGCTCTCTGGAGTTCCTGTTGAATCAGGTCCGCAGTATTCGCCTGCTCTGCCTGCTCCTTCAATTCCTCTTTAAGGGTCTTAGCCATCTCACCTGCCAGAGCAACCGTGGCCAGCGCCGAATGCATCTCATCAAGTCTTGTATGGACTCTTAGCTCCCTGTACTGCTGCATCTGAGTCATCTTATCCACAAGAGTCGCATTAAACCTGTGGCTCGGTGCTATTTCTTCGGACTTCCTGAACTCAGGGCTGAACTTAAAAAGTGAACTCCATATATCCTGTGTCAATGGCGGAAATGTTTTCAAGCTTTCAGTTCCTTCCTTCTCCACCTTCTGGAGGCTTCCACTTTGTTCCCTCAACTCAGTGAACATTCTGGTATCCATAGAATCAGAGCGAACGACCTGACATTCGTTATGTGGTAAGAGCTTATCCAAAACACTCGCTCCGGTTAACTTTTCATCTGTCATTTCTCATCATCTCCTTGTTTCCATGTCATTATCCAGTCATAAAACCCATCGAATATTGACAACGGGATCGATACGGCAGGAAAACTCTCCTCTTGCCCAACCCCCATATCTCTGTAAGCCTGATTTATAGTTATGATATTTTCTTTTGCTTCCTCATCCTCGGTCTTGATTCCGTTGAGTTCGCAAAACTCCATCAGTTCTTTTATGATCTTATCCCCATACGAGCATTGTGAAATCGTGATGTACCCCGGATATTTTTCAATCATCGGATACCTTCGGCATGGTTCTGGGCGCAATGAATAACAAGTACACTTATTCTCGTCTGAAATAAAAGGGCATGGCATTCTTAAAGCCGAATATCCAAGAGCGATACGTCGCTCAATGGCGCCTAATAGTTTCCTATTCCGTCGTACATCATTTGGACTGACTGTGACCCTCTCCCTTCTGCAGCATCTTCCGCAGCCCTCACAAGTGTATAGTGCTAGCAGGGCTGTGATCCTCGAATCCATTAGCCTTGCCCCCAGCGTTTCTTGGGATTCTCAACAAAGTATTTACTACAACTTGGGTTGTTGCATGATTTTATGCCGTCTTCATTATCCACAAGAGACTCGAAGCATTCACTGCATATTAGCCTCATACGCACGGCAGCATCTTTTCTCATACCCTCCAGGATAAGCGCACACTGCATTATCGTCGGGAATCTTCCGCCATCTTCGGGATGATCATGCGCCTGTGAAATCTGGACCTCAATCTCCTGACAGAGAACCTGATAGACTAATACGGGATCTTCAGGATCCTGAATCTTCTCGCACACCAGATCAAATACGTCTGGCGGAAGATTGAACAGATTCTTAATGTCAGTCATTTTATTATTCCCGTGATAACATTATATATCTCATCCGAGTACCCCTTGACTTTAGCTCGCGCATCATCCAGGACTTTTGCAGTATCGGGTGTTGATGTAAGCTTCCCCATGTCCTCCTGAATCCTCCTCAACTTGACGGTTGCTTCAAATCCTATCTTGTTCCCAGCTTCTCTATCCTTTTGCGCATTAGGATCCATTGCCTGGTGGTACACCTCTTTCGCAACATCAAGAAGCTCCTGGATCTTTGATAGAACGGGATTCACCGTAGTCAATACCAGCTTCTGCACCATCTTATACTCAGACGGCTGACTCCACAGCACATGCTGAAGTATTGCAAGATCATCTGGTGTAGCCTTAGCTCTGCCACCAAGGAATGCATTCGCCTTGATCAGCGACAATGCTTGCTTATACCTTCTATCTGAAGCAATGATATTCTCCTTCTTCAGAACTTCTCTCAGGTTAACGAGTGCAATATAAACCTCATCCGGAAGCGCTACCTTCTCAGTCTCAGTCTGCATCGCCGTTAATTCCTGAAGCGTGATCACTGTATTCGACAGCGATGGTTGCGACGCGAGCATATTCACGAAGTTCTGAGGACTTGCGATGTATTGCGTCATGAACCTCAGGAGGAACCTGTCATACAGAGCAGACAATTCCCCACTCTCTGGCAGTTCATTCGATGCACCGAAAAGACTTTGGAGCGGCACCTTCACTGATGCACCGTTATTATCGAACTTCCGTTCATTCACGATCCGAAGCATTGTGTTTAGTATGCTGCTTGAACCTTTCCATACCTCATCTATAAAAGCAATATGCGCTTCAGGTAGCTTCCCTGTTATGATCCTTGTATATTTGTCCTGTTCCAGCGCCTTCAGACTAATTGGTCCGAAGAGTTCTTCAGGTGTTGAGAACTTTGTCAGGAGCCAGCTGAAATAATTGCCCCCTATACGTGCGCATAGGTCCTCAACGAGCTGACTCTTTGCCGTCCCGGGCGGACCGAGTAATAATACATGCTGTCTTGCAAGCAGCGCCACGATCGACCCGTGTACTTCTTCATCTCTTTCAAAATATGCTTTTCTTAACTCAGCTTCTATCTGAAGCAACTTCTGTAATGTCATTTTTTATACCTCTTTACATTCCGTTTCTAATGCACAGCCAAGCTGGCATTTATTAGTTCCATCTTGTTGCGGATCGGCGAACGCTCCACACTTTGGGCACCTTATCTCATCCTTTTCGAAACCCTTCTCGCATTCGAAACACAGGTACCCGCCTTTTGGGTATTTTGCGCCATTATCTCGTCTGACTTCTTCA
>JBAQLI010000208.1:0-13908 GCA_049301735.1 Candidatus Methanoperedens sp. | reverse complement strand
TTTGTACTGATATTTGCAACCGGTGGTTTCATGTTAAACTCCGCCATCGGCGGCGCCTCACCGGGGTCTGGGGTCGCAACCCCAGCGCAATATCCCTGAGATTGACCGAAAGTGTTAATAGTACGCTAGTCTGGTATACATTCTTTTTTATCTTCAAGCTCTGGTTGTACTTTGGGTAATCCTTGTCTATTATTGATATAATGTTCTGAACTTCACACCTCAGTATATATTAATGTGATTTCTAAATATAATTATATAATGATTGTTTGCTTTAGCTAAGAGGATAGTAATATGAAATATGTCCATGTTCAATCAGTACTTCCCCAGGAAGATGTTATCGCGTTGAAGCAAAAGTCTGGGGAATCTTCAGTTAAAGAGGCCATATCCAAAGCCGTGTACCATTATTTAAAGTGCGACAGAGTTAACGAAAATTCAGAGGCAATATAGTCATGGGGCCATTCGATAGTTGGATAAATAGTGCGCAGGATCCTCCGAAGAAAAGCACCCATCGATTTTCTGAACCACGTTCCATTATAATAACCAATCAGATTAGAACCCTACCTCTCCACCTCAAATTCACATTATACGCATATATCAGGTTACTTGACAAGGATAAAAAGGATACCAAGGTGACTGTGGAAGATGTTTTTGAGGAGTATAAAAAATTGACAGCTGAAGCGAATACATATAGCTTATCAATTAATCATGTAATCAACTGTATCAAAGAACTTGAACTGCTTGGGTTTTTGAAGTGCATGTATATTTGTAAAGTTCCGGGACGAATAAGATATATTCGCATATTTGATCCAGCTCAGATTCCAAAGTACGTCTCCATACTGAAAGAAGATTTAGATAAAGATAAAATTGCTGCGATTCCATACCATTTATAAGAAACAGCATCAGCCATCGATCTTCTTGAGCTGCGAGAATTAGTATAGTCCCGGGCGGATTCGAACCGTCGTCTCCGGCTCCAAAGGCCAGAAGGATTGACCACTACCCTACGGGACTGAACCCTAAATCGCAACTAAACTACTTATTCTTTATGGGAACTTTATATGTACGCCCTTCTGAGCCTGTCCTTATGTTCCTTATATTTTCTTCGAAAAGATGCATCCTCCGTCATAAGATCAACCTGCTGCTTAAGTTTCTGTTCAAGTTGAGCCTGTTTGCCTGAAAGATGTTCCTTACACAAAAGGTTGGATGAATCTGATGAAAAAGTCTGGATCCCGGCCATTATAACAGATGTTTTTTTATCAATGGGAGTAACAGTCCCGAAAGGCACGGGAGATCCGTTTTTCATTATTTTTTCAAGATCTTCATCAAATTTTGACACTTTCATACCAACAGCTATGGATTCTCCCGGGCTTACCTCTTCCGATTTTACCTGCCATAACTTTTTATCGCCTGCAATGAATGTGTCATTATATTCACGGTTAATGCCGCTTAACACGCGCCATCCCGATTTATTTTTGCTCTTATCGTAGGTTTCTTTCATGTTCCCCATCAAGGAACTTACGCTTTTTATCGCCATTATGCGAACATACCTCTTGGCGGCTCTGATCTCTTGCAGAGCGATTCGGAAAGTGCTGCCTCAAAATGTGCCATCTTGACTTTGCTGCCTTTTAGTATGGCTTTATGCAATGCGTTCTTTAACAACTTTTCGACAAGGTCTCTTCCGGAAAAACCCGGTGTGAGTTTTGCGAGCGCTTCGAGATCCACATCCTTTGCCAGTTTCTTCGGGAACGTTGCAGTATAGAGCTTCAATATTTCAACCCTTTCCTCAATTGTTGGCAGGGAGAATCCAATTTCCTCTTCGAAACGGCTGCGTATTGCGGAATCAAGCGTATGGAGCATGTTTGTCGCTGCAATGGTGCATATCCCTTCATGCTCATCTATTCCATCCAGTTCGGTGAGGAGCGAATTGACAATTTCTGATACATCACCGCGGATCTCCTGGTAATTCCTGTTAAGGGCAATAGCATCAAATTCATCGATGAATATAATGCATGGTGCCATCTCGTCAGCTTTTTCATATAACTGGTGAATCTGTCGCGCCCCGTCGCCAACATATTCCCCTATAAGTTTTGTGGCGCGTACTGGCAGGAAAGTGACATCGGTGGCAGTTGCTAATGCCTTTGCCATCATGGTTTTCCCTGTCCCTGCAGGTCCATGGAACAAAATATTCCTGGGCACCCATGTCCCGAATTTCTCAGGATTTTTAAGATAACTCTCAATAAGCTTACATTTCTGTTTTGCTTTCTCCTGCCCTATGATATTCTTAAAAGTAACTTCTTTTTTCATTTCAGGGACGAAGAAATCGATCTCATAATCTTCAACTGTGAATTTTGTATTTTCTCCTATCTCAGAGTTATCAGGTTCAACTTCAATGACTTTAAAAGCAAAATCCGGGAACATTCTCCTGTCAAACAGGAAGTCTCCTTTTTTTATTATGAATCCATTCCACTGCTCTCGTGCATAGAACTCAAATACATCAAGCTCCGAGGTTTCAGGATACTCATGGAACATCCCTTTCAAGGGGTAACCGGCCGGTTTTACTGTTACCGTCTTTGCTCCCGTACATTTAATGCCGGGCTCATATTTCGCGCCTTTTTTATTATTTACCCGCTGTTTTGCTCGCATAATTCAATTATTGTCACTCATCTATTAAACGATTACCCTGTTTATTGATTCTTCTGGAATTCTTTTATACCTGCGCCTGTGCTTTTCAAAAGGTTTGATGCTAATTCCTGGGATGGCCATGAACCAAGCCCGCAGTCAGGACCTGCATATTTGATCCTGTCCCCAAATATCGAATATGCCTTTTGAAGCCTTTTTGCGATAATCTGAGGTGTTTCCATCTGTGTTGTAATTTCGTCTAACTTTGCAGGTTCTTTCCAGACATTCGTGTTGTATTTTTCATTAAGGACCGCAGCCATTCCGAAAATATCAGTACGTGAAACCCCGATCCTTAAAAATTTGTCGTAATCTCCAAGGTCTTTTTTATCAATAAGGTCAAGATATGATGGACTGGCAGCGGATTCAACGCCGATTATCCCGATTGATGGCACCCTGCATACGAGTTTATAATGAAGGGGGGAATGAAGATGGATTTCCGTATCAATTTTATTTAAACCTGATGTTTTTGTGGCAAGGGTAAGCGCCTCTATCATATCGCTATCACTGAACATGATCTGCGGGTTTATCCCTATACTTGGCTCATCTATCGAGATAACCGCGATCCGGAATTGTTTTGCATTATCAATGGAATTACTGACAAAGCGGTCAATGCTTGTCGCAAATGCATTCAGGACATCTTTATAGGCAGTCCCGCCGAATTGCTTTAAATATAATTCTATTGGACCTGTAACACAAAGCCTTATATTTAATTTCCTTCCGGTTTTATTTAAATATTGGGTGCCTACGTCTTCCATTGCCGAAAGTTCCATTATCCTTGCCCTGTCCTTACGGACAATGAGCGGCTCTTCCTGGGCAGATTCATCATTTATGATTTCAAGGAACATCTGGTTCATGTCCCGGAACTGTGGATATGTGGGAACATCTACGCCAGCATCGATTTTCTGCTGCATCGCACTTTTAAGGAGGTCTGGCAATTTCGGGTCATTGCTTTTCTTTGCCTGCTCTACCCATTCCCTGTTTATGCCTTTTGGCAGCGGGAAGCTTCCGATATCATCAAAAAGTATCATATGACTATTGATTTCTTTCTATCAGTTTATAGTTATTGAATAGCAACAGTGCAATTAAGTTTTGAAAAAAAGCCATAATGTAACTTTTTTATCACAAATTCAATAGAAATCAAATAGTGTTTACATTCATATTATATGAGCATTTACTTAATAGTAAACTATTTATATTATTAATGCTTTAACTGGTCTATAAATAGTCACGTTAATAAATAATAAAAACAAGAGTTATTATATTTGAATTAGCAGGTCTATTTATAAATATGAGTTGAAATAAGGAGGAGAAAATGAAGCAAATATACATATTAGCTTTAGCTTTCATGGTCTTGCTTTCAATGACCATGAGCGTGGAAGCTCTGGAACAAAAAACGTTGTATCGACAAAATGGTATATCTGCATACGCAGACTGGACAGAAACCACAACTGAAGGTATAACGACTGATAATTACCTGTCAGTAACAGAATCTGATGATGGAACTGATATTTATTTGTCAATATGTACATATGACATAACAGGTAATGGGTCATGCAAGTCAGGCTACAAGTTTACCCAGGATAATGTATTCAGCATGGATAAAAAGTTTGATTCTGCAAGCCTTAATACTGTGCAAATAGACCTATATCAGTGGAACTGCGACCAAAACGGTTGCTGGGAAACACTAGCCGATCCAGCTACCATTGAGGCTACCTGGACAGGGACAGGGGATATATCAAAGGGAAGCTACAAATGGATGTCGAAATACGGAGACTATATATCGAAAGGCAGTAGCAGTTCATTGTCAAGAGATGCCACAGCCAACGGTAAAATAAATGGCAATGATCTTGGAATAAGTGACTTCGCTGGACTGGCCAAGTTCAAGTCAATGAATATAGAGATGAAGAAGTAGGCAGACGCCTGCTTTTTTCTTTTTTTTTGAATTCATTAGTGCTGAATTTATCTAATCTCTTCGCTCCTGTGCGATGTGCGAAACCTGTTTATAGCATTTTTGCCCCTCTTGATATCTCGATAAACCCAATTATATTATACACATAATATAATATTACTAAACGAAACGCTTATATAGAATTACAAACAACGAGAATCACTCGTACAATCACTTGAATTTGTACAGATTATCAGATAAAATTTTAACGGAGGCTTATTATGGCAGGACAATTAGGAGGACAGCCGATCTTTATTTTAAGAGAAGGCAGTCAAAGAACAAAAGGAAGAGAAGCACAGAATAATAACATAATGGCAGCTAAGGCCGTAGCAGCAGCAGTAAGGACCACCCTTGGACCAAAGGGAATGGACAAAATGCTCGTTGACTCAATGGGAGATATCGTAATCACAAACGACGGTGCAACCATTCTTAAGGAAATGGATATCGAGCATCCGGCAGCCAAGATGATCGTTGAAGTCGCAAAGACCCAGGATGACGAGGTCGGAGACGGCACAACCACGGCAGCAGTTCTTGCAGGCGAATTCTTAAAGAATGCAGAGGAACTATTGGAGATGGGAGTACATCCAACAGTTATCGCAAGCGGATACAGGCTTGCTTCAATAAAGGCAAAGGAGATCCTTCAGACACTTGCAAAAAAAGTGACAAGTGATGATAAAGACTTATTATTAAAGATCGCAGCAACTGCAATAACCGGAAAGGGTGCAGAAGCATCAAAGGATGTTTTCGCAAACCTTACAGTAAATGCTGTCCTTGCTGTAGTTGATATTGAAAACGGCAAAAAAGTCGTGGATATCGATGATATAAAAGTCGAGAAGAAAGTAGGCGGAAGCGTTGAGGATTCAGAATTGATCGAAGGCATGGTAATTGATAAGGAAAGAGTCCATACCAACATGCCAAAGAAAATCACTGATGCCAGAATACTGCTTATAAACGAAGCACTTGAGATCAAGAAGACCGAAGTTGATGCAGAGATCTCAATAAAATCACCCGACCAGCTCCAGTTATTCCTTGACCAGGAAGAGCAGATGATACATGACATGGTGACAAAAGTAATTAACTCAGGCGCTAACGTCTTGTTCGTGCAAAAAGGAATTGATGATATTGCACAGCATTATCTCGCAAAAGCCGGAATATATGCAGCAAGGCGCGTAAAGAAAAGCGATATGGATAAACTTGCACGCGCAACAGGCGCCAAGATCCTGACAAGCCTCAAAGAGATAACTGATTCCGACCTTGGAAAAGCAGGCCTTGTCGAGGAAAAGAAGATCGGCGACGAAGCAATGACATACGTAACAGAATGTCATAATCCAAAAGCAGTCTCAATAATCCTTCGCGGCGGAACAGAACACGTAGCCGATGAAGCAGAGCGCGCATTACACGATGCACTTCGCGTTGTGGGCGTTGCAATAGAAGATGAGACACTTGTAGCAGGCGGCGGCTCTCCGGAAATTGAACTTGCATTGCGCCTGCGTGAATACGCAAGCACCTTAAAAGGCAGGGAACAGTTAGCAGTTGCCAAGTTCGCTGAAGCTCTAGAGGTTATCCCAAGAACACTTGCAGAGAATGCAGGTCTTGATCCCATAAACATGCTCGTTGAAATGAGAAGCCAGCATGAGAAGGGCAACAAGACAGCAGGTCTTAATGTGTTCACAGGTAAAGTCGTGGATATGTGGAAAGAAGGCGTTGTAGAGCCACTCAGAGTAAAGACCCAGGCTATCAGCTCTGGCACTGAAGCAGCCACTATGATCCTTCGCATCGATGACGTGCTGTCCAGCAAATCTACGCCGGGAGGCGGAATGCCACCAGGTGGAATGGGCGGCATGGGTGATATGGGCGGAATGGATTAAAAGCGGGTATTTCCCGCTTTCTTTTTTAGTGATTCTAATGGATATTCTTGATACTTCTGCACATTCCAGGGAAGAATCAGTCAGGATTCTCTCAAAACAACTTGAAGAAAATCCCATTTTAATGCTTACTGGTCCACAGGGGGGAGGAAAGACAACTCTTGCCATCAAACTCCTTTCGGAGAATGTCGGGGCTTACCTTGAAGGGAGAGGTCGAGCGGCCCAGCCTGTTGTTCTTATAAGGAAAGATCTTGTTGAAAAAATGAAGGGTGAGCTTTATGAAAAAAGAAAGCTTCCCATATTTGAAGGCGATGAGCCGGTTTACGTTGATGTCTCCGTTTATGACCAGATAAAATTATTAGTTGAAAATATTTTTGATGTAATGGAACTTGGGGAGCCTGAACTTATCAAAGAGATCACCCTGCTAACTAAAAAAATGGGTGTTGTTCCAAAGGCGATCGAACTTGTGGCAAGTGACGAAGAGCTTGTTAAAAGAAGACTTGCAAGGCATCTTGATGCAAAGGAACGTCTTTCGATGTTGGTCGAAAAAGAGAAAAAGTATGGCATCGAATCAAACCTATGGGGGATCCAGGGAGCAAAGATCACGGATATTATTAATCGTGATGGTGTGACGGATTATGATGAAGACCAGATATCAAGGACTATCAAGGATTTTGACCGGGTCATTCCAACAAAAGATATGACCCTTGAGAATTGCCTCAAAACGATGATTGAAATATCAAATAATGAAAATAAAGAGAGCGGTTTTCTTGTCGAGCACTCGGATGAAGGCGAAAGGATAATAAGCGATCTTATTGTGGGAAAAGGTGCAAATTCCATAATTGGGGTAACGCTTCTTGAAATATATGTGGGTTTTCGCCAGAACAGGTCTCTTTATCGTGCTTATAAACATGCAAAAGAAGGAAAACTTGAAGTCATTCATTCATACACACCAATGCTTCAGGAATTTGAGTACAATGCAAATCCCTGGAATCCTCCTCTTTCTATTGAAATTCCAGTAATGTCCTCGGCTGATGTTGCAGCTTCGGAAAGGTTTGACATAATGGTTTCTGTGATCAGGCCAGATGGAATTGTGGAATCCTCCAGCAAGAAGAGGAAGAAGGAGCTAGAAGAGATCATTGAGGGGATTATTGGAGAAGAGGATTCTTCTACGGAATAACACTTTTGACCATCATTAGCATTACTGCGCTGACTGAGACCCAGACCCAACGGATGCGCGCCTTTAGCTTTAGATAATCGATTGATTCGTTCATGTATGTATGGCTATATCCTTTCAGCAGTATAATCGGCACAGGTTACACACTTTGATCGAGCCCGAGATTCGCGCAAAGTGAGGCGGCGGGGTGAGGAGGCCGGAGATAGAATACGAATGTGGAGGCCTGGGATATAACAACTTTATATATAAATTATTGCAGTCCCTTCACAGAATCCCAAGCAACCAAAAAGTGAACAAAAACCCAAACATTCCAATCACCTTAATATTCAGTCCCATTAATAATACCATAAATCATGCTCTTCGAACACTGGATCTATTCACTCGCAATTGCCATAATGGCAGGCATGATCCACACGAAGCGCACAGGCCGCGACTATTCCTGGATCATCATTGCAAGCGCATACGCACCCGATTTCGATATCGTGGCAGGATATATATTAAAACAATTTGATATTGGTATGCTTATCAATGGCATCCCTTTAAAGCATGGTGATTTTCATAATATTGTGGTTCTACTCATTTTTGCAGGGATTGTTGGGCTGCTATTGAAAATAGCTGGTATGAAGTTCAAAGATTCATTTATGTTCGCCGGAATAGGATTTGGGGCTCATATCTTTGAGGATGTGCTGGTCTATAATCCAGGGTATTCATTTTTATGGCCATTGTCAACACATGTTTTTGGCATCGGGATAGTTGAATATAAGCCCGAATGGTATGGTATTGCCAATACAGTAGTACTTATTGCAGGTTTATTTGCTGTATTATTATGTTTGACTATCCGGATTATTTTTGAAGATACTTATGGGTTAAAGAGAACTATAAGAGCATACGCCGGAGCGATTATATTTTCAATTATTATGATTTCTGTAATTGGGTTTTACGATTTTAATTTGAAAGAGAAAGTTATAGCAGGCAACATTGTAGATAATTGGCAGTTTACTAAGGATTCTTCATGGGATTCAACTGTTTTTCATAATGGCAGCCATTCAGCTAAAATCGAGATTTCAGGAAATGAAAGTAAAATATCCGGGGTATGGAGGAGCAATGCATATTCTGTAAAGCCGGATACCAACTATACTTTTACTGCATGGGGCAAGATAGAAGGTGTGGGAGGTAATTATTCACCTGCTATTCGAGTGATTGAATTGAATGCTAACGGCAAGTCGGTAAGGCAGACCAATATAGAGTTCGACAAAGGAACGCATGATTGGGCGCAAAAGCGGACAGTCTTCAAAACGCGCAGCAATACAAGCTGGATTTATGTGCACGGGAATATCTGGAAAGGTCACGGTACTTTCTGGTTTGATGATGTGGAGCTATATGAAGAAGGAACCGATCAGAATATTATTAAAAATAATGGATTTGAAATCGGTATTAAGAATATTATCAATATCAGAATTTAGAAAATATGATTGGAAAGGGCTTGGTATCAAGTAACATCAACCACATTTTTCAACAGTATGTGTATTGTATAACGAAGAAAAACCACAGATGCACGCGGATGAGCATACTATTAACACTTTTGGTCTACGTCAGCATTACAGCGCTGGGGTTGCGACTCCAGAAACCGATGCAAAACCCCCTAAATGGAAAACACAAACCGCAGATTAACGCATATCGATTACACTGACATTATATAATTACAGTCTCGGCGTTTCCTAGAACCCCAAACACTCACAATTATCTTAATATTCCTTTCCAATAATAATTCAATAAATAATGCTCTTCGAACACTGGATCTACTCAACAATAATAGCGATCGTAGCAGGCATGATACACACGAAGCTGCGACTATCCTTCGATCACCATTTCAATAATATTATAATCATTATAATTATTATTTACTACACTGAATAATTTACAAATCTTTATATGCATTGAATGCGTAATAGAGGTTGTTAGTACAGTGATTAATATGAAGTCCAAAAGGGGTAATGGGTATGAAACATTTAAATAAATTAGTTGAATTTTTATTGAATTGGTATAATGTCGTAAAAACAAACCCTACATAATGTTATTTTTGGGGTGCAAATGACATTAACGACCATTTTTCCTGCTTTTAATAATGAAATATCCATAGGTACACTGGTTCTTATTGCAAAAAAGTATACGAAAAGTGTCATAGTCGTAGATGACGGCAGTACTGACCGGACGGCAGAAATGGCAGAACTCGCAGGTGCAGAAGTGATCCGACATCGAAATCGCCTGGGAAATGGTGCAGCACTTAAGTCTGGTTTTGAATATATGGAGAGAAAGGACGCAAAAGTTATTGTAACCATCGATCCCGATTGTCAGTACGATTCTGAGGATATCCCAAGGCTTATTGCTCCTATACTCAGTGGAGAGGCAGATATTGTAAAAGGATGCAGGCATGTAAATGGCAACAGGAAAAAAACATCTTCTCATCGCCACATGGGAAAGGACTGTCTTGATAAAGTTTTTAATTTCAAGACTGGATCTCCCATAACCAACAAGCAAAGCGGCATTCTGGCATTTGCAAAACATACACTTCCTGCATTAAGGTTCAAATCAAATAGGAATAATACCGGAAGCGAAGTGCTGATGGACGCTGGATTGAAAATAAAAGAAGTCGAGATCGGAGTGAGGTACGACATGGACAACTCATCAGAGCATTCGATAGCTCATGGACTCAGAATGCTTGTGAACGTGCTGCCAGATATGGAATTGAATAGACCGTTTTATTACTTCATTGCGCCCGGACTTGTGTTCGCTATAGCAGGCATATCCCTCGAGCTTAACTTTTTGCGGGATTTTTATAATGGCGATTATCTTAACTTAGGCCCAACGCTTCTAATGATATTGTTGACCCTTATAGGGAGCTTTATGGCATTCACAGGAATAATATTGCATTCAATGGCGAGGGTAATCAACGAAAGCAAGATCGTTAAGGAAGTAAATAAGAGAGGAGTTGCATGATCGATCAATCAAAAAGTTGAAGAAAAAAATGGGGAATAATAATGAAATGTGATCATATCGAATGTGCAAGTATTGAAAAAGTGTGGCTACCACACATGTTGAGAGAGCAACCAAAAGGATTGAAAAGACATCCTTTCTGTATCCGATGCGGAATGATTAAGAATATAGGCCATGACAAGGCCAGAGGCAAGGGATATTTTATTAATGTAATTTCCAAGATAGAAAAGCACCTCAATATCCCGGGTTCCACTGTTCGGATCCGTCTTGTTGTAAAAGAACTTGATAAAATCGAAGACTTCTGTGATTCATTTTCCATGAGTAAATACAATCAGGAAAAAGTTTTCATCAGTATAATTAAAAAATATTATCAAATCTCGGATAGAACAATACAAGAGTTTATTTAAGCCGTGTCTGAATTGATTATGTGATAAGAGGGACGGCTGACAGCTTGGCTTTTCTACTGGCAAGGCTGGCTGATTAGAAATGGCACCGGAGCCGAGAATAAATGGATTAAGGACTTCTATGGACGAAATGAAAATAATCTATAACAAAATGAAAAAAGAAATATATCTTCCTATATTTGGAATAATATGCGGAGAATTATTGATGCTGAGTGGTAATATATATTATGGTTTAATAATACGCCTGATTACCCTACTGTTTATTATTATTTATTTTATATCTAAAACTTTAGAATCAGAGACTAAAATCATATTGAATAGCTTTATATTACTGAATTTATTACAGATTATAAATCTATCTATGCCAAGATTATTTAATAACGGTCTCCAGCAATATCTATTGATATTTGGCGTTATGATTCTGCCTATATATTTAATTATCAGGAACGCAGGAATAAATTCTAGAAAACAACTTTATTATATATTCGCTGCCCTTTTGATAGGAACTGTAACGGTCATATTTGAATATAGAATGCTAACCACAGATATTTTATCCACAAATGGGGAACTGGCGATGATCGTTCTAATAATTCTATTATCAATGAAATTCGTATTTTCAGATACTGTTTACTGGACTAATATCATTGAAACGTGTTCTAATTCTCTAATCCCAACATTTGTACTAATTATGGCATATAAGATATTGGTTATGATAAATTTGCCCTAGATAAGGATACCATTGAAAGGATGTGACAGATTGACAAAGTCTAAAAAGCTAAGAGATATGTTAAATAAAGAAGGAGTGATAAGAATCATTGGAGCACATGATGGAATAACTTCAAAATTAGTTGAAATGAATAATTTTGATGGAGTTTTTGCAGGGGGTTTAGAAATATCAACTTCTTATGCTGTTCCACACGCCAATATATTAACGATGACTCAATACCTTCAGACAGCATCTGTAATGAATGATGCCGTTTCTATTCCTATTATTGCTGATTGTAATACAGGTTATGGAAATTCAAATAATGTAATTTACATGGTAAAAAAATATGAATCTACAGGAATTGCGGCAGTTACAATTGGTGATAAGAAATTTCCAAAAGTCAATTCAATTTCAGGTCGACAAGAATTAGCTCCAATTGCTGAATTTGTAGGTAAAATATTAGCAGCCAAAAATACACAAGAATCGAAAGAATTTATGTTGATTGCAAAAGTTGAAGCGTTGACGGGTGGATGGGGAGAAGAAGAGGCGCTAAAGAGAGCGCATGCCTATATAGATGCTGGGGCAGATGCCATTCTCATTGATTCCAAATCGAAAATGCCAGACGAGATCATAAATTTTGCGAAATCCTGGGATTTTTCTGCTCCATTAGTTATTATTCCTACATCTTATCCAATGACAATAGAAGAGATAAATCAATTGGGCATAAAAATGGTAATATATGAAAATCAAGGATTAAGATCTTCAATTAAAGCCATAAATGATGTTCTTTCTGAAATTAAGAAAGAAGGAAGATTAGACACTATAAATGATAAAATGGTATCAATGGGCTATTTCTCTAATCTTCAGGGTATGGAAAAGTATGAAAAAAATGGTTTTTTATGGTCAGACGAAGAACCTATTAAAGTGATTATCCCTGCAGCAGGTGCCCCTCGAAATCAAGAATCTCTGGAAGCGCTACTACAAGATAGACCTATTGCTATGTTAGATATATGGGGCAAATCTATACTTCAACGCAATGTTGAGATCTTAAATAGGAGCAATTTATACGATATTTTTGTAATTAAAGGTTATAAAGGTGATTCGTTCAATATTGACGGAATAACATATTTAGACAATCCAAAATATTTATCAGAGCATATCTTAAGTTCAATTATGCAAGCAAAAGATATAATGAATACTAAAACATTGATTATATATTCGGATATTTTATTTGAGAATCATTTGATTGACAGATTAAAGTCTTTACGTTCTGATTTTGTAATTGTAATTGATAATTCATTTAAAAATCATAAGCACAATAAAAAATTAGAAATAGTACTTACTGAGGAAAACCTACCTTCGGGAAACCGAATTTTAATTGACCGTTTATACAAGGTCAATAGAATAGGAGACTCGTCTTCAGAAGATGTTAATTATTCAGAATTCATCGGTGCTTGTATGTTCTCTAAAAAGGGTATTGAAATATTAAAAAATGAATATAATAATGCAATAGGAGAATACAGTAATAGGCAATTTTACAAATCGAAAAATATCTTCCAGGCATCATTAACAGATATGTTACAACACTTAATCTTTCTTGGTTATAAAGTTAATGCGATTCAGGTAAATTCAGGTTGGATGGAGATTCATACTTTTGATAATTATAAAAATGCATGTTCAATAATTAGGTGAGAATATTGCCATTCAATATTTCTAATTGAGGTACAAATAATGTATAGATCTAATTTAACAACCAAAGGTAAAGTCTTAGAAGATTTATCAAAGAGTATTAAAACAGCAAAAATTTTACCTCTGTTAAGATTCAAGAGATATATTTATGAATATGATAAAGATAATGTTGTTAATAATATCCAGAGAAATTTCAAAGAAAATCTTTTAATTATACGTTCAGCAGCTAATAATGAAGATAATGAAGATAGCTCCAATGCAGGCCATTATAAAAGTATTCTGAACATTCCCAGATTAGATAAAATCAAATTAATAGAAGCTATAGATAACGTTATTTCTTCTTACGATAGCAAAGATAGTAATAATGAAATATTTGTTCAGCCAATGCTTTCTAACATCAAACTTTCTGGTGTGGTTTTTACTGCTGATATAGATACATTATCTCCTTA
>JBAQLI010000207.1:0-28798 GCA_049301735.1 Candidatus Methanoperedens sp. | reverse complement strand
TTGTACAAATGCAATATTAATTGTCCGTATTAGGAAGTTTTATTGAATTTATTGATTGTTATTTATCACAATTGGGATAAATTATACTTGCTTTGGGCAATTGCTTTGAGTTTTGGGACAGCCTGATTGGAATGCTTTTATATCGTCACTTTCGACAGGACAATTTAATGATTTTATTTTATTAGCTAACATCTGAAAGGCTTCTGGCTTTTTTACTTTTGCCTGTTCAAATGTATCTATCTCGAAATCATGAGCAAAAAGATTTCTAATTTGATTTATCGGTTCAATTGCTTTGAGTATTTTTTCAGGAATCAATTTTAACGAAATAGCTAATTTGATTTTCGAATTAGCAGTATAATTTTTTTCAGTGTAACCTTTTATCCAAATTGATAAAAATTTATCTAATTCATTTTCAACACTCAGAGCTCCTATTATAGCTAAAGCCCTGTGGTCTGAAGTCTTTTTATATTTTTCAAAGTAATTATTTAGGCGTGCTAAAAAATCATCAAATTGTTTATTTACAGAAGGCTCAAAAAAATTAGTAAGAAGGGATGAGCCTTTTTTACCTTCAAAATCAATCATAGTTGAATAGTCCATATAAGCTGATAATGCATGGACATTTATATCATTTGTGTTTGAGTTTATCAGTTATGTTATCAATTATTTTTTAAGATGTTAAAGATAAAAACAATCCCGCCGAGAATGAGAAAAACAAACAGGGACGGAGATTTGAAGATTAATTAAAAAAGATTCAAAAAAAATTAATGTTTATTTTGAGGTCTCACAAAATCTTCTGTTATCTTGTGTTTGGGTGCCTCTTTCTGTATTTTTAAAAACTCTTCCCTATCTATTAGGGGAAAGTCTTCGTGCAAATATTTTAAAGCCATAAATTTGATATCCTCCGTAGTTGTTCCTACTACTACAACAATAATGTATTATAATGTAATGTTATTTAACCCTTATGGTATCTTATCTGATAACTCATGAGCATCTGATAACTCTTTCACGAGTAAAAAAGCATCATTATTAGGGTTTGTAATCTCGTTAAAGTGATATTTTTCTATGTATAAATTTTTTACCACTTCAACATCTGTATCCACCATAACAGTACTAATTCCACCAATAACTTCTTTTACTTTATATAATTTTCCAAATGCAAGGTCGAGTATATCTTTTATATCAAGTTCATTATGTAATACTTTACCGTGCCGTGCCAAACAAGCAATATAAAATACTGGTTTCGAGTTATTCGGATTAAATTCATTAAAAAGAAATGCTTTAATATATAAACTAAAGAAACCAAGAAATTTATCATTATAATCGAGAATAAAATACGAAACAACACAATTATCATCGCATTTTTCATGTAAATTTTCCATTTCACCACACACCACAAATCTTTCAATTTCTTTGTTTTTTTCACATTCAAAGCTATCTATTATTTCTCGTAGTCTTTTTTCCCCATAATTTTCTTTTATTTCATTTAAACAATACAATTGTAGTTTTTTTGTCATTGCTTTCCATTTATGCGTTGCTTCACTATATCGAGATGGCATTCCACCCTAATAATTTCAATTTATCGAATGCTTTTGGACTCTTTTTTCATCTCATTTTTTACAATTATTGTTCAGTAATACAGTGAAGATTGATAAATTATTCTATACAAGACATCATCATACATCAATAGCCTTAGAAGTAGTCCTATAAATCGACAAGTTCCCCTCCCCACCATAACCTACCCCCACAATATTGGCACAACAAAGTATTTCCATCTAAAAACATTACTCTTTCACCCAATGAGAAACTAGCCTTTATGATGACTTTCATCTAATCCCTTTTCACATCGATAAAAAATAAACCCAGCGTTGATAATCGAAATCTTTATAATAGGTTATTCCATTTTATCAACATTCTTTTATTTTGGTTTTGAAAAAAAAAATAGTGAAAAAGGTGAATGTTTCCATACCAAAAACTATTTTTATGTTGAGTATAATTATAGACTGCTATTATTTTAGGGTAGCTTTTATAATAATCATTGCAATCATTAAAACATGGATGTGAAAAATATTGTTCGAAGATAAAGAAATAGGGAATGTTCCTTTGAGATTAAGCGAATACGTCAGGGTGCTCAAGCTCACAAGGAAACCATCAAAAGAAGAATTTTCAGTGATTGCAAAAGTAGCCGGTGCAGGTATACTTTTAGTAGGATTCATAGGTTTTATCATCTATATATTAATAACGGTAATGCCGGGATGGTTTAAATGAACGATGAAGCTGCCGCCATATATGTCATCAAGACAACAGCGAACCAGGAAAGGACGGTAGCGAATTTGATAGAGAAAGTTACTAAGAAAGAGCATCTGGGCATATATGCAGTGCTTGCCCCTGATGAACTGAAGGGCTATGTTCTTGTAGAAGCGGCAAGTCCTGAAGCAGTGGATGAGGTCATTCAGAATGTTCCCCATGCCAGGGCAATGATCAAAGGCCAGTCAAATTTCGATGAAATATCCCATTTCCTTACGCCCAAACTTTCAGTTACCGGAATTACAGAAGGAAGCATAGTGGAACTGATATCAGGTCCATTCAAGGGAGAAAAAGCAAGAGTAAAAAGGATTGATTCAACTCATGAAGAGATTACAGTTGAATTGTTCGAGGCGATGGTCCCCATCCCAGTAACAGTTCGCGGTGATAATGTTCGAATATTGAAACGAGAAGAAGAAGAGAAATAATACTAACAGGAGATATTAACATGGTGAGCGTTGTAGAAGCATTGGTTTCCGGCGGTTCAGCGTCCGCAGGTCCGCCATTGGGTCCATCACTTGGCCCGCTTGGCGTAAATGTAAAGGCAATAATAGAAAAAATAAATGAACAGACAGCAGCTTTTAAGGGAATGCAGGTCCCGATCAAAGTAATTATTGATGATAAGAAACAATTCACAATAACGGTGGGAACGCCCCCAACATCAGCACTCATAATAAAAGAGGCTGGAGTCGAAAAGGGCTCAGGAACACCGAATACCGTAACAGTTGGAAATATAACTGCCAAACAGGCTGTCAAGATCGCCAAAATGAAAAAGAGCGACAGTCTTGCAAAATCATTGAAAAATACAGTGAAAGAAGTCGTTGGTTCATGCGTTCCCCTTGGTATAACCTTTGAAGGATTAAAACCCAAGGAAGCAATAGCGGCAATCAACAGCGGTAAATTCGACTCGGAATTCTCCGAGGCGAATTAATTTTTTTTTAGTCATTATAGTTTTTTAAATCAACTTATCCCCACTTCAGCCCTGTTCTCCGTGACGTGCAGGAAGGTAAGCGTACTTGAAGGGATGTAATCCATAAGCATGGTTGACCCATCTGAATCTGGTTCATTACCGCCATCGGCACAGTCACCGAATGTAACATCTCCTTCCTGTCCCATTTTCCAGAAATAGTGCTGCGTTATGTTATATAGGGATTGGGTTTTGTTAGCATTACTTGTATTTATAACTAGATCATCCCAGGAAAAATCAGTCTCAACTATACCACTGATTTTACTACCATAAGGCGTGCAAGATGCCCCATTATTACTACCAACATCATTTAGATCCCTGTAAGTTAAGGTTTTACTTTTGTTTAGCAAATCTATGCTAAAATATCCTCCCTCTAAAGTAAACATATTTGTTCCCTCCCATGTTTCGGTATGAGTATCAGCACCATCTTGATAACCAATTTGGAGGGTAAGTGCGTCTCCAAGGTGATTACTAGGTCCATTAAAACTAAATATTAGTGTCTTGTTTCCGGATTTTGCACGGATATCCCATTTCAAATTATTGTTATCCGGTTCTATTTTAAAGCTAAAATTATCCAAAGGCGTTTGGTTGCTTGAGTTAATCCCCCTATATGTTTGGGGAAGGCTTATTGGCATGACATTTCCCAGATTAGATGGCACGACTGTCAATTCTATATTCGCATTCCGAGTAATAGGATCAATGTTGATTTTTGTGTATCTCAAGTTTTTTGCATAATCAGCCCATGCTTTATAGAAATCGCTTCTAATATTTATATAGAGTTTTCCATCGCTTGTATTTACCGGATTTGTTCTATCCCCGAAGCTGGCATTCGGATAATGAATAACAATTGCATTCTTTTTTATAGAAACTATCGCTGTCCCCTCTCCTCCGACGGAAGCATTGCCGCTAACATTAATTACAGGAAGCGTTAAAGTCCAGCCGTTATAATGGAACTCCGGAGGGGAAAGCATGACGGTGCCGCCGTCTGGGTATTGCGCCCATACACCCCCGCCCTCATATGCTACTATCCTGTCGCTAAGAGTATACTTTATCTTTCCCATAGGAATAATAAAATTAAAAGAATTGCTGTTTACAACCATATAACTTGGATTATTTGAGCTATTAGGTTCAACTGTCATCATGCCGCCGCCAAGATTAATATTTGTAACCTGAAGCGGTGAATCGCCCAATGTTACCCTGCTCGCCCGTGAGTCAAGTACAGTGAAAGCCTGTTCCACATTATTAGAATTTGCCATATTTTCTAAACTGTAAATCGCAGGCACACCGAACAGGGATATCATGCCTATCCCAAGTATAGTTATAGAAAGGATAATGACATGACCTATGACTTCTGCGTCTGCCCTCTCGGAAATAAGTAGTTTCATATAACCTCAGTTTTCAATTTAATATTCAATATATATACGCCTATATTCTTTGCCTTATTAAGTGGTTCGATGCACTCCCCTGGTAACCCACTTGAAAAGCAGAAATTCCACAATATATTACTATTAACATAGTTACTCCATCCATTTGAGTAACTACTGTTGATAGTTACGATTATATCGCTCACATTGCCATAAAAAGTAACACTTGGTACACCAATAACCGAAACCCTGCTCATACCGAAGCCAGCTGTAGATGAACTACCAACGATTGTAACAACAGGAATAATAAGCATATTGCTCTGATTATTGAGGAGCGGTTTTGAAACAAGTGTGGTATTGCCGTTTGGATGCTTGATCCATACACCCGTACCTTCATAAGCAATGACAGTTTCTCCTACAGTACTTTCAATACTTCGCATTTTCGTATCATAAACAAGGACTATTCGCTCAATATTACCTGTCGATATGTTGGTTGAATTCGCTGTAATATTGATGGAACTATTTCCCGTAACACTTAGCGACCCGCCGTACATTTTCAGTTCTACGTTCTGAGAAGGCGCCTGCCCCATAACGACTTTATTGACGTTATTTGCAAGCACAATAAAACTCTGTTCTGTATTTTCTATATGGTTTGCTTCTTGGGCATTTTTCACGATCGGATATCCTGCCATTCCTATGAGTCCAATGGATAACACCAGTAAACCCAGGATTGTGACAAAGTCAACTACTTCAGAGACTGCATCTTCCGAGGAAAGAAATTTTATGTTATTCATTGTTTTATTTTAATAATATTATTGTTGTTATCGTACCACAGTGTATAGTCCTGAGCATTGCTGTATATCTGCTCATTTATAATACCTGAAGAATTAAATGGTATCCAGGCCTTTGCATCATTTTCCGCATCCAGGAATATCTTTTCGCGGGTTACATTGATACCATAGCTCTCACCAGCAATGGATGCAGGAATTGAAAAATCGTATTCCACCTGGTTAACAGTACCTCCGAATGATCCTGTTATATTTACAAGGGTATCCATGGAAGTTACCCTTGCTGCAAATCCGCTTCCCAGAATATCAAAACTTGCTCTCATTGCTGTTTCTTTTGAGTGCTGTGAGAGTGTATAAAAAGAAAGAATGATCCCGGAGAAGACCAGCACTGTAATTGAGAACATGAGAATAAAACCAATTGTGATGGATACTGCATCCTCATTTTTTAGTAATTTTTTTATATTCATATTATCACCACGGCACTGCAACAGGAATAGTTATATTCGCACGCATATTGCTGGTAGAAAAAAATATTGTGGCGTTCAAGATGTAATCCCGGGATCGATTGAAGTTTTTACCGGAAGCTATACCTGCAATACTATAATTACCGTATGCATTTGAGCCGTTAATAAAAGAAATTGAGTATGGATCTGCAATAGTGGAATTTGCAAAAATTAAACCTGTATGTGTGCCAGCGGTAAGATTTATCAAGCTCGATGATGCATTTTTCAACAGGATTTGAAATGTACCGCTGGTTACAATTACATTCATGGAGATATTGCTGCTGCTCACATTCTCAATTACAGTCCAGTTCGCTGTGCCGCTTGCAGTTCCATTATCTGTAAAATTCGCATAGCGTATGCTGTTCCAGTTACTTATATCTAAGCTAAGGTTCACGACTTCACCATGCAGTGCATAAATTTGTGATATGTTTTCATTAAAATTTTGCATTTGTTTTGTGAAATTTGTAACCTTCAGTGCAGGATTTTGCCCTGGTGTGGTTACATTCCTGTATGCGCTTTTTATTTCATCCCCGCTTATACGCATAAGGTTCACCATATCATATTTTATGTGATCACCTCCTGCTTCCCCGGCCATATTGCTTTCAAATATGATATTATTGAGCATAACTGTGGTAATAACAAGACCGATAGCAATGATAAAGCCCGCAAGAAGCATAAACTGGGCGCGCTCGTTTTCTATTAGTCCCATCACATCCTCCATAAAATAAGTTTGACGTCCACAATATTATAAAGGTCGGTTGAGGGATCGATATCTGTTAATAAAAGATTATTATTATTTGTATTATCACTGTTATGTAATACGATTTTCCTTGAAACTATCATAGCGTTGTCTGAAGGATTCCCATTGTAAATCATTTTCTGGGTTAATAAAGAAGTTCCGTTGTTCGTAAGAAAAGTTAATTCTACACTATGCGCAACGCCTTGCTTTGTCAGAGTATAGTAGAGGTTGTTGGTTAGGTTATTTGTAAGATTTTTTTGAGGATCCGAAGCAATCCCCTTTTCCAGATATTTTGTTCCATTCCAGATATATTGTTTACCATTCCATTCCAGTACATCATTCTTTAGCTTTGAATTAAATCCGGGTTCAGCATAATCAAGTGCTCCTAAAATATCCTGGCCGAGTACCTGAAGTTCGGTTTCCACATGCACGTTGGCTGTTGAAGAAGTAAGCGGTGTCATCGAAGTAGCATCAATTGCATATACAATAACAAGAAGCATTATTGTGGCGGCTGCCACTCCTTCCAGGGTATGCATCTGGCCTTTTTCATCGAACACGATTACCACACCCTCACGGAAAGAATAGCTGTTTCTTTATAACCAGTAGAGGAATTTATGATCAATACTACGCGTTTAATTTGCCCGATATCAGTTGTTTTTGGAAGAGCTGGTCCGCTCTGGTTCATCGGTTTGTCCGGATCAGTAAGGTTTGCAACTGTCATATTCATATTAAACGCGGATTCACTGCTGGATAAACCAATTTCCAGAAGTGCAGCATTATAATTGGCCATGTTTGAATAATTCAATCTCGTATTATTTAAATAATATAATTTACCCTGGTCTATAACATTTAATTCACTTGATTTATCTGCATGGAGCATACGTTCAACAATTACGGTTCCTGCCCTGTCCGCAGCAAGTGTAACCTGGTCGGAGCTTGATTGAAAAGGAGTAAATATACTATTAATGAACTGGAAAACAAAAAAAACTGATAGAAGAAATATTCCTATCCCTGCTATATAATCTATATTTACCTGGGCATTATCATTTTTTAAAAAATTAATTATTCTCATTGCCCCTCCTTATGAAAATTATGCCTTTGACAAAAAATTGCGAGGAGGTCTCTATATGTACTGAATATTTAGAGGAGCTAAAACCGATTGTGCAATATAGCCCTGACTGTCCGCAATTAAGCATGTTCATTCTATATCATCACTATACTTATCATAATACAATACTTATACAAAAGGCTTATGGCGACAAAAATATTCCCTATGATGGATAAATCACAGAAAATCTGCGAATAAAAAATTAAATTATAATAATATATTAAAAAAAGACGGAAAAAAAACTAACTGGTGAGAACGATCTCAATACTGATATCTTTGGGAACCTGTATGCGCATTAACTGCCGCAGTGCCCTTTCATCAGCATCAAGGTCGATAAGTCTCTTATGGACTCTCATTTCCCAGTGATCCCATGTCGCACTTCCTTCACCATCAGGGCTTTTCCTGCATGGCACTACTAATTTCTTAGTTGGGAGGGGAACTGGGCCGCAAATGCTTACTCCTGTCTTAACTGCTATATCTTTCACCTGTGAACATATTCCGTCAAGAGTAATAGGACTTGTCCCGGATAAACGTATTCTTGCTTTCTGTACCATAAATTACACCGTTTTATTGAGAAAAAGTGAGAATATTATATTCTCGCTTTAATGTCCTGTACCATTCCTGCGGCAATTGTCATTCCCATATCCCGGATTGCAAAGCGACCGAGCTGCGGGATATCTTTTACCTTTTCGATACATAGCGGTTTTGCCGGTTTGATGGTCACGATAGCTGCATCCCCGGCTTTTATGAAATCGGGATTTTCAGCTGCGGTCTGACCGGTCTTTGGATCAAGTTTCTTTAATATTGCTGTGATCGTTCCTGCAACCTGTGCAGTATGACAATGCAGAACTGGCGTATAACCAATCGAAATTGCTGATGGATGCTGCAATACAACAATTTGTGCTGTGAATTCTTCAGCAACAGTTGGAGGTTTGGCAACAGATCCGCAGACATCTCCACGTCTGATATCTTTCTTCTCAACACCCCTTACGTTCCATCCGATGTTATCGCCAGGAACCGCTTCTTTTATTTCCTGGTGATGCATTTCAATGGATTTGACTTCACCGACTGCTTTGGCTGGCATGAATATTATTTTATCGCCAGGTCTCATCACTCCGGTCTCAACCCTGCCTACTGGAACTGTTCCGATACCGGAAATTGTGTAAGCATCCTGGACTGGAATGCGAAGTGGTAATGTTGTGGGTTTCTCTGGTAGTTTCAACAGATCAAGAGCTTGAAGCAAAGTTGGTCCTGTATACCATTTTGTATTCTCACTTGGCTTTGCAAGGTTATCGCCTTTGAAAGCTGATGTTGGGATAAAATTCATTTCATCCGGTTTATAACCCACCATTTTGAGAAGTGTGCTTATATCGGCTTTTACTGCATCATATCGAGCCTTATCATAGTTGACTTCGTCCATTTTGTTGATAGCTATGATCAATTGGGTGATACCCAGGGTTCTTGAAAGGAATACATGTTCTTTTGTCTGTGACTGGACGCCTTCTTTGCCTGCGACTACAAGAATTGCAGCATCAGCCTGTGAAGCGCCTGTGATCATGTTCTTTACGAAATCCCTGTGACCAGGGCAGTCCACGACTGTGAAATAATATTTTGCAGTATCAAATCGCTGGTGAGCAACGTCTATTGTGATACCCCTATCCCTCTCTTCCTTAAGGGAGTCCATGACCCATGCGAAAACGAAGGATTCTTTACCTTTCGCTTTTGCTTCTTCTCTGTATTTTTCTATAATATGCGGCGGTACGGCGCCGGTATCGTACATTAATCGCCCTGTAAGGGTTGATTTTCCATGGTCTATATGCCCTATAATTGCTAAATTTAAATGTGGTTTCTCTGCCATAATATTTCTCCTTTATATTTATTGAAGATTGTTTTCTGTCCGTATTGTTGTTTTTGTTTTTAAACCTTCCGTTCATCACGGACTTATGAAATCACTCGGTTTAGGCAGTTCGAGTTTAAGTCCTTTTCTCTGCCTTATGCCCATCACTATCTCATTAAGCATGTTCCCCGGTATCGGTTCAAATCCGACAAATTCCGTGCTCCACATAGCTCTGCCTTCAGTAGCCGAGCGGATATCCCCGGAGAATCCGAACAATTGTGCAACGGGTGCTTTGGACTCAATAATGGTCATGTCGCCTTCTGATTGCATATCCAGTATAGAACCGCGCCTTCCCTGCATCTCACGCATCGCGCCTCCCATCTGGTCATGCGGAACATGGATGAAAACTTTCTGGAAAGGTTCAAGAAGTGTGGCACCGGCCATAAGCATTGCTGCCTGGATTGCCTGTCTTGATGCAGGAATGACCTGCGCAGGTCCCCTGTGAACAGCATCTTCATGGAGTTTTGCATCCATTAATTTTACTTTAACGCCCATTACTGGTTCACGGGACAAAGGTCCGGCTTTCATGACCTCTTCAAATCCTTCAAGGATCAGTTCCATTGTTTCATGCAGGTACTGAATACCTTTGGTCATATCTATGTACATATTTGTTTCATAAATATGGGCAATACTCTTGGCTTCGTCCTTACTCATTCCTGCTTTCATCAATACGTCCCTGCGCTCCACTTCTCCCTGCCTCATTGAAACTTCATTGTTCTTGATAAGTTCAATTATAGCCGGGGACAGAGGTTCAACTTCAACATAGAACCTGTTGTGGCGGTTTGGGGATTTCCCTTCAACAGGACCTACATGCCCTGTGATCGTTTCCCTGTATACCACAAGCGGTTTGGATGTAGTGATATCAACATGTTTGTCGCGCTTGATCCTGCCTGCTACTACCTCAAGATGAAGTTCACCCATTCCTGCAAGCAAATGCTCTCCAGTTTCCTGGTTTATCATTACTTTGAGCGTCGGGTCTTCTTTTGCGACCTGTCTTAATACTTCAACAAGTTTTGGCAGGTCCTTCATGTGTTTAGCTTCAACAGCCACAGTCATTACAGGTTCGCTGACATGCCTTATGCTCTCAAATGGAGTCATGCTTTTATCGCTTGATGCTGTAGATCCTACGATCGCATCAGTCAAACCTGTTACTGCTACGATATTTCCAGCAGGGATCTTCTCGCACTCAATTCTCTCAGGACCCATGAAAAGACCTACTGACTGAATCCTGTTCGCATTTGGCATTCCTGAAATGAAAACTTCCTTGCCCCTTTCAAGAGTACCTGAGAAAAGCCTTCCGCTTGCTACTTCACCTGCATGCGGGTCGGTGGTAATATCTGTTATCATTAAAGCTATCTTGCCGCCCCTGTCCACGTTTATCATGGACTTCCCGATATCACTTTCCTTATCGCCATGCCATATGACTTTTATTCGTTCCTGTTGTGCCTTGACAGGGCTTGGAAGGAATTTTATGATCATATCATTCATTACTACATGAAGCGGACATTTTATAGCAAGTTCATTCTGCTTTTCAGCCTGGCATAATTCGATAATTTCCTTAAATCCGATGCCGGTCTTTTTCATATAGGGAATGCTTATCGCCCAGTTATTTAAGGCTGATCCGAATGCAACTTTGCCAACTGTGGGGTCAAGCTTCAGTCTATCATAATCGTTGGGTTTCAGGCCTTTAACGATCTTATTGACTTTATCAATAACAAGCCCCAGCCGCATTTGCATATCAGCGGGTGTAAGCTTTATCTCATTAATCAACCGGTCAACCTTGTTTATGAAAAGAATAGGTGTTACGTTTTCGCGAAGCGCCTGACGCAGAACTGTTTCAGTCTGCGGCATCGGACCTTCGACAGCATCAACCAGAACGACCGCCCCGTCCACAGCCCTCATGGCGCGAGTTACATCGCCTCCAAAGTCAACGTGACCCGGTGTATCGATAAGGTTGATCAGATATTCCTGGCCTTCATACTGATGTACCATAGAAACAGTTGCAGAATCAATGGTAATTCCACGTCTTTGTTCTTCTTCATCAAAGTCCATGAATAATTGTTCGCCAGCCAGTTCTGATGAGATCATGCCTGCACCGGCAAGTAGATTATCTGAAAATGTTGTTTTTCCATGGTCTATATGTGCAACTGTACCGATGTTTCGGATAAACTCGGGTTTATCCATCAGTTCAGTGACATGTTCAACCATTTTCTTTCGTCTGCCCATTTGATTTACCTCTTATATTTAAAATTTTTATTGCTCTATTATTCTATCCTATATAAACACTTTGAAAATCCCGAAACCACTTATGGAAACTACAAAATTATGGATACAATACTTCAGCATGCGATTATAACTGAAAAAATACAAATATAGTCATAAACAATTGAAAATAATTATCATAGGTATATTTAATTACCTTAATAACCATTTTCCAATCTCACAGGTGTTATTTGCATCTGTGTTCTTGATGATAGTTCGTGGGTTCATTAATGTCTATTATGAAAAGCAAAAGTCAAATTCCTGGGTGGGCAATCCTTGTTCTTGTATTAGCAGTTGCATTGTTAGCTGCTGTTACTATTGCTATGCTCCACCAGTATGCTAATGAGAGCCGCCAGGCAGAATTGTTACTGTCTCGCCTTAAAGGGCAATCATACCATCTGGACGCCCTGGAATGGCAATTCGAGATGAGACCTGATCCTAAATTACTGGAACAAGTCCGGCAAGTTAAAAATCAGATAGCACAAACATTCGATGAATTAATGCTGCTTGATCCGGGCGAAGAGAGGTTGCAGCAACTTCATAAAACCCAGCTCGAATTCGAAACCAGTATGGATGAAATGTTCAGGTTGATAGCAGCGGGAGATCTTGAAAAAGCAGATATCCTTGATAAGGAGCGGGTCGATCCGGGTTTCAATGCGCTCAGTGATATGATCACCAATACCAGTGCTGTCTATAGTGACAGAGCGCAGCAAGCACAGAGGAAAGCTGGTATAGGTACTACCCTGGTTGTGATCGCAGCCGGGATGATGGTCGGATCCCTGATATTACGGTTCCAGAAGATGCAACTAAGGGCTAAACTGATAACCGTCGAGCAAAAAGTGCTGCGCCAGAGTGAAGAACGCTACCGCACGATCATCGAAACTGCGCACGATCTCATCTGGACATTAGATAACGAGGGTAACTTCACTTTTTTTAACAGGCGGAGTGAAGAAACCAGTGGATACAAACTTTCTGAATTGATCGGTAAAAGCTTTGCCCCTCTGATTTTCCCGGAAGATTTACCAAAAGTACATGAAATATTCCTTAAAACTCTCCAGGGTAATCCACAAAGTTATGATGTAAGGGTATATAAAAAAGATGAACAGATGTTCATCCTTTCGGTTAATACTGTCCCTTTATATGAAAATGATAAAATCATCGGAACTGTTAGCTTCGGAAGGGATATCACCGAACATAAGCGGGTTGAGGAGAAGTTACGGTTATTTCGCAATCTCATCGACCAGTCAAATGACGCTATATTTGTTGGTGACCCTGAAACCGGTCGTATCCTGGATGCCAATGATAAAGCATGCACTGGCCTGGGATATAAACGTGAGGAACTCCTTAGCATGCATGTTTTTGACTTTGAAACCGTCCTGCCAGATCATTTTTCCTGGAAAGAACATGTGCAAGAAGTCAAGAAAAAAGGATATTTGATTTTTGAAGGTCGGCAGAGGCGTAAAGACGGCGCTATATTTCCTGTAGAGGTAAATATTAGTTATGTTTCTCTTGAAAAAAATAATTACATGTTGACTGTGGCCCGCGACATTACTGAGCGCAAGAGGGCTGAGGAGGAACTCCGAAAGAGCGAGGAACGCTTCAGACAGATATCAGAAAGCGCGGGCGAATGGATCTGGGAGGTCGATGCTGATGGTTTATACACCTATTCAAATCCTGTAATTGAGAAGATACTTGGCTATAAGCCTCAAGAAATAATTGGGAAAAAGCATTTTTACGATCTCTTTGTGCCGGATGTAAGAGAAGAGCTAAAGAAAGCAGCCTTTGAGAATTTTGCCAGGAAAGAATCCTTCAGAGGCTTTGTTAATCCGAATGTACATACGAACGGCAATATCGTTATCTTAGAAACAAGCGGTTTGCCGATTCTGGATGGGATGGGAAATCTCTTAGGTTACCGCGGTACCGATACCGATATCACCGAGCACAAGCGATCTGAAGAGCAAGTACAGGAGCAGGCTGCTCTTCTTGATAAGGCACAGGATGCTATTTTAGTCCGGAATTTAGAAGACTGCATCACTTACTGGAATAAAAGCGCACAACGCCTGTACGGCTGGACTGCAGAGGAAGCTATAGGCAAAAATGCCAGTGAGATTCTGTATAAAAATATAGAAGATTCACTCCACAATATCGAAGCCCGAAAGAGCGTACTTGAGAGAGGTGAGTGGAACGGTGAGCTGTACCATGTAACAAAAGACGGCAGGGAAGTCATTGTCGAAAGCCGCTGGACTCTGATGCATGATAATAAGGGAAAAACAAAATCAATACTTGTCATAAATACGGATATAACCGGGAAAAAGAAGCTTGAAGAACAGTTCCTGCGGGCACAGCGCATGGAGAGCGTGGGCACGCTTGCAGGAGGTATAGCACATGACATCAACAATGTTCTGACGCCGATAATGCTGTCATTGGAACTGTTAAAGGAAAAATTCACGGATAATAAAAGCCAGCAATTGATTGATATCCTTGACCGGAGCGCCAAACGCGGAGCCAGCCTGATAAAGCAGGTCCAGTCATTTGCGCGAGGCGTAGAGGGTGAACGCATGCCTCTTCAAACAGCGCACCTTATATCGGAAATAAGGCAGATAGCAAAAGAGACATTTCCGAGAAACATCGAGATCATGACCGATATACAGAAAGACCTCTGGACAATCTCCGGAGATGCTACACAGCTACACCAGGTCCTGATGAATCTGTGCGTGAACGCCCGCGATGCTATGCCTGACGGCGGTATCCTGAGTATATCTGCCGGGAATATTTTCATTGATGAGAACTTCACTCATATTGATATTGAAGCCAGGGTTGGTCATTATATCGTAATTGCTGTCACGGATACCGGAGCCGGTATTCCTCCTAAAATAATGGACAGGATGTTCGAACCGTTTTTCACAACAAAAGAGAATGGTAAAGGCACAGGTCTTGGTCTTTCTACCGCTCTTGGAATTGTGAAAAGTCACGGCGGGTTTATAAATGTATATAGCGAAGCTGGAAAAGGAACGACATTCAAGGTTTATTTGCCTGCAATTACAACGACCGAAACACAGAAAGCGGAGGAGCCGACACATGAACGTTTCAGGGGATCTGGAGAATTGATTCTTATTGTTGATGATGAAGCCCAGATCCGTGATATCACAAGTTCAGCACTACAAACAAATGGATACAGAGTGCTCACAGCCAATAACGGGCTGGAGGCAATATCTTTGTATGAGCAAAACAGAGAAGAGATCAAAATTGTTCTTATGGATATGATGATGCCGGTTATGGACGGGCTGGCAAGCATTCAAGAGCTACGTAAAATCAATCCGCAGCTAAAGATTATTGCAGCAAGCGGATTAACAGAGAAAGACAAATTAACAAAAGCTGCAGGCACGATGAACGCTTTTTTACCAAAGCCTTACACGGCTGAGAAATTATTGAGAACCATACATGAGATTCTAAGCGCAGAATAAACATAGCATTATTGTAAAAGAGCATTAGAATTTAATCAGAGTAATATCCGATGTCTGTGACTGATGTTAGCCAAACTATTTAAAAAATAAAAAAAGTAATCACACAACCGTAGTTATGCGATTATCTTGCCGCTTTTGCAACCCTTTCAATATTGTCTTTCTTGCCCATGGCATATCCTTTTACGTCATGGTTGGCTGCAGCGATGATCTCTTCTGCAAGCGCATTTGCAAGGGTTTTCTTTGTGCCGAAAGATGCCTTCTGGGCTCCTTCAGCGATAAGGCGTAGAGCAGTATCCACGCGGCGCTGCGGAGCAGTATCAACAGATTTTGGAACAGCAATACCACCGTATTGTAACCTGACTGTTTCCTCCCTTGGGCCTGCATTTGTAATAGCATTTGCAAGAACCTGTATCGGATTCTGACCGGTTTTCTTGTTGACTGTTTCAAATGCTTCCATCATTATCGTGGTAACAGTTATCTTGGCGCCCGTATTATGCTCTTCACGCATGACTTTATTTATGAGCCTCTCCACAATGTTCAGGTTCGTCTTAGCGAACTGCTTTTTTGAATTCTTACCACCCGAATGCGGAACAACTGTAGGTGTAAGATTAATATAACTCTTGACACTCGGGTCTTTGACCTCAACTTCTGTAAAATCCCATTTTCCGAATAATTTTTGCATATTATCTCACCGGTTTTGCCTTTTTGCCAAGCACCATTTGTCTTAGATCAACATTATTTACAGATATTACTTTCCAGCGAACTCCAGGAATATCTCCCATGGCGCCCCCCATTTTTCCGCCGATCCGTTCAACGACCACTTCATCATGTTCGTCTATGAAATTAATAGCCCCATCCAGGGGACAGAAAGCTGTTATCTGTTTGCCGTTCTTGATAAGCTGAAGCCTGATACATTTCCTGATCCCTGAGTTTGGCTGTTTTGCCTCGATACCGACTTTCTCAAGAGCAATACCCCTTGCCTGCGGGGAGCCGCCGAGAGGGTCAGCCTTTACATCCAAATTAAGGGCTCGTCTTGCGAAATCTCCATCGCTCCATCTATTACTTTTGTCGACGCTCTCTAGTTTACGAGCCGCGTATAATCCTTTTCCCATGTAGTTTTTTCCTCCAATATGTATATAATTTTAATCACTGAATTATTACGTCGTTTATATTATGATGCCTTAAGGAGAGCTTTTTTACTTTTTCAATATTTTTGCCGTCTCTCCCGATGGCAAGCCCCTTCTCTTTAGTTGGAACTTCTACATAAGCTATACGCTTGCCATCATTAATTTTAATATTAATATTTTTTAAAGTTATTGGATGAAATGCATTTTTAATGAACAATACAGGGTCATCGGAATACTCGATTATTTCTACCGATTTACCAATTGCCTTTTTCACGTTGTTGATATGTTCCCCGCCTTTTCCTATAGCAAGCCCCATATCACCACTCCTGACTACAAAAAGAAGCCTGTTGTTCTCGGTATCCTCATAGCAATCTCTTGCTTGCGCCCCCGTGATTTTTTCAAATAACGCGATGTACCTTATTCCATCCATGCTTAACTTAACTTCACTCATTCATTCTCCTTTAAAGTGAGTATTCCGGAATCACCTGGCTCCAGAACCGCAAAAGCTGTAATTGAGAACGGCTTTCCACATGCAATCCCAAGATCAATCCCGTTTCCGGGATAATTTATTGCAGGTACTCCTTTTAATTCATTTCTTGTTTTTTCAAGACAATTCGATGATAAAACAACACTCTGCGCCTTTCCATTTTTTACAGCATCAATGGTCTGCCGCGTGCCTATAACAACTTTTCCTGTTGATAAAACGCTTCTGAATACTTTATTTAAATCAGTTTCCATACTTATTCTCCATTATTTAGCTTTTCGTGCAATTAATTTAACGTTTCCAGTGCCCAATCTTATGGGTTGTCCGACTATTACGTTTTCGGTGACGCCTCTTAGCTCATCAACATCACCCCTCATTCCGGAATCCAGCAGGTGATTGACCGTTACTTCAAACGCAGCCCTTGCGAGCACACTGGCCTTTTCACCGGAAATACCATGCCTGCCTATGGGTTTTACATCCCCGTCAACAGTCATAATATCTGATACAAGCATTATATGCCTGACATCCACATTAAGACCCTGTTCTTTAAGGGTGTCTGTGGCTTCATTGATCAATGCCTGCCTTGCAGCCTCGATTCCCATTACTTCAAAGATCTCATTTACATTATTTGTCCTTGTCCGGGTTGCATCAACACCCTCTATTGCCAGGACTTCTTTAAGGACAGAACCTTCGGTGTATAATACATATTCACCAGTGTCTTCCTTCCTGATAACGACCCTTTTTATACCCTTAATACCTTTCAAAATTACCGAATGTAAACTTTTTACAAGCTGCAAAAGTTCCCTGTATGAAGGTTTACTGGGCTCTAATACAAGCGTATCTCCTTTTATTTCGCATGATACCCCAAGTTCCTCTTCGATCTTATCTGCAATTTCCTTCGAGGTCATGTTCCTCTGGGCCAGCGCTTTTTTGTTCAGGTCGATCAGTACCTTCATTTCTGTAATATCGGTTGATATGCTGCCCAGGACATTTATATAAGTGGCCTCTATTTTCCAGGCAAGTTCACGTGCTTTATCCCTGTCGTGAGAATAATTCTTTTCAAGAAAAATGGTCATCATCGGAGTACTGGGATTTTTCCTGGCATCCACTATTTCGATCAACCTGGGCAAACCGAGCGTAACGTTAATTTCGGCTACACCTGCATAGTGGAATGTTCTCATTGTCATCTGCGTACCAGGTTCTCCGATTGATTGCGCAGAAACTACACCAGCTGCTTCACCAGCCTCAATTTTGGCATTATCATATCCGGAATGAAGGCGTTTTACGATCTCTTCCATCTGTTTCTTTGTGACTTTGCGTTCTTTAAGTTCCCTGTTAAGGTTATCAATTACATTCTGGGGCAACTTGAGATCTGAGATCATCTCATCAATGTTTTTTTGAGTTGTGCTCATTCCTTCACTCCTGTTACTGAATCAATTATTCGCTTTACTGCATCGGTTTTACTGAAATCACTGTTCATTGGATTGATACCATCTTCTCCGAATTTGAACTGGATGATCATGTTCCTTGTATCTCTCACCGTGCCATCATATTGTACTTCAAGATCCTGGAGAGCATTCACAAGCCTGCGCTGCAAGTACCCGGACTGTGATGTTCTTACAGCTGTATCCACAAGACCTTCTCTTCCTCCAATAGCATGGAAGAAATATTCAGTGGGCGATAATCCACCCTTGTAACTTGCTTTTACAAATCCGTGGGCTTGCGCTCCCAGATCACCTTTATCGAAGTGGGATAATGTCCGTCCTGCATATCCTCGCTGGATCCTCTCACCTCGGACAGCCTGCTGTCCCACGCATGCCGCCATCTGTGTAAGGTTAAGCATCGAACCCCTGGCGCCTGACTTTGCCATTATCACCGCAGAATTATCCATTCCAAGATGTCGTCCCGCAATTTCACCAGTAGCATCTCTTGCCTTGCTTAATTCCTTCATTATTTCCATTTCAAGCGTTTCCCGGATAGTTCGCCCGGGCAACTGTTCAAGTTCGCCAGCTTCGTAAGCCTGGATCAATTTTTCCACCTTATCAGTAGCCGAGTTCAAAGTCTCATTTATCTGGTTTTGTGCTTCTGGAGGTACATATTCGTCGTTTATCCCGAAACTGAACCCGCTTCGCATAATGCCCCTGATAGAAAGACGAGTAGAATCATCAATAAACTTACAGGCTGTCGCAGTATTGAATTCTTTTATCAATTTGTCAATGATCACACTTTTGAAAGCGCCTACTGCTTTTTCATCAATTGAACCTTTTTCCAGCACACCATCTTTTATCACTACATAAGCGTCATGTTCACAGTCAACACCTTTGCAGTTATCGCATTGTTCACATATTTCCGCCTTGAATTCCAGGTCAAGGCCTTTTGGAAGTATCTGGCTGAAAATCTGTTTTCCATTCCAGTATGGTTTTCCATCTTGTTTTCCTGCAGGTTCAGGCAATTCCCAAATCTCGGATTTTGCAAGGAGTTCCAGTGCATCATCTTTATTAATCTTATCTTTACTATTTGTAAGTAAGAAAAGACCTGAAATGTGGTCATGGATACCGCCAATGATAGGACCTCCGAATCTCGGGGAGATTATATTCTCCCGGATATTCATCAGTATTTTTGCTTCCGCACGCGCATCTTCTGTTTGCGGTACATGCATGTTCATTTCATCACCGTCAAAGTCAGCGTTATATGGCGGGCATACGGCTGGATTTAACCTGAAAGTCTTATGCGGCAACACTTTTACTTCATGAGACATTATACTCATCCTGTGAAGTGAAGGCTGCCTGTTGAATAAAACCACGTCGCCATCTTTCATCTGCCTGTCAACTTTCCATCCCAATTCAACAAGGTCTGCAAGTTCGGCTCCATTCTTATCAGTGATCCTTAACCTTCTTCCGTCCGCCCTGACAATATAATTGGCGCCAGGATGGTTATCCGGACCGCGCCTGACATATTCCTTTACTTCATTAATATTTCTTGGTGTTACATACAATGTTATAGTGAGTTCCTTGGCAATTGCAAGGGGAACTCCCACTTCATGCATACCAAGATTAGGATCAGGTGATATCACTGTTCTTGCAGAGAAATTAACACGTTTACCAGATAAGCTTCCCCTGAACCTTCCTTCTTTACCTTTTAATCTCTGAGATAAGGTTTTCAGCGGCCTGCCGGATCTGTGGCGGGCTGGGGGCACTCCTGAAACTGCATTATCGATAAATGTGGTTATGTGATACTGTAATAATTCCCACAAATCCTCAATAATTAATTGTGGTGCTCCAGCTTCCCGGTTTTCCTGGAATCTCTGGTTAATACGGATTATATCTACAAGTTTATGCGTAAGGTCATCTTCGCTTCTCTGCCCTGATTCAAGAGTAATTGACGGCCTCATCGTAACAGGAGGAACCGCAAGTACTGTCAGGATTATCCATTCCGGACGTGCATTCTTGGAATCCATGCCGATCACTTCAATATCCTCATCAGTCATTTTTTCAAGACGTGACCGAATGTCCGTTGGCATCAGCTTGTGACCGTCTTCCACGAATGTTGTGGGTTTTTCAAATTTGATCTCTTTTTGTTCTTCATTACAATACTGGCACTTTCCGGCTTTACGCGCTTCCTTGAAAACGTCATTTACAACATCTTCTATGGATTGTCCCATTTTCTTAAGCGTGCGTATCTTTTCTACGGTTTCTTTTTTCTGGTTGGGATCCAGAAGCAGTGCCCCGCAATTCCTGCATGTTGCTCTTAATATTTTGCGTATCAGCTTGGCAAAACCCACATGCATCACAGGCGCTACAAGTTCAATATGCCCGAAATGACCCGGGCACTCGCCCGCCCTTCCGCCGCATGTCTTGCATCTAAGACCGGGGTCTATTACACCAAGTCTTGTATCCATTAATCCCATTTCAATGGGAAAACCGTCATCATCGTATGTATCAGCAGTTATGATTCTTGTTACACTCATTTTCCTGAATTCTTTAGGTGAAATAAGTCCGAATCTAATCTGTTTTATTCTTTTGGGGGTTGCAATTACCATAATTTTCACCTACACAGCATCTTCCAATTCAAGCCTTGGCGCTACGCCAAGAGAGATTATTTCATCAAGGAGCAATTTAAAGGCATAGCTCATTTCTACGGGGTGTATATCAGTTTCTGCGCCACAATCATGGCAAATAGTAGTATTCCTTCTTTTATCGAGGGTTGCTATCATACCGCAGTTAGAACATACATATTCCATGACCCTGTCTGATTCGTCAAGCAATCTTTCCTTAAGGGCCATTGCAGCACCATGTCCGATAAGAACATCTCGTTCCATTTCTCCAAACCTCAAGCCTCCTTCTCTTGCCCTGCCTTCAGTTGGCTGTCTGGTCAATACCTGTACAGGTCCTCGTGACCTGGCATGCATTTTTGATGAAACCATATGGTACAGTTTCTGGTAAAGGATAACTCCAACAAAGATATCAGCCTGGATCTTATTGCCGGTTATTCCATCATAAAAAACTTCTTTTCCGGTGTTTGAAAATCCGAATTTTGCCAGTGAGGATGTTAAATCCTCTTCGGATTCGCCTGAGAAAGCTGTCCCGTCGATCCTGCGTCCTTCAAGTCCTCCTACTTTACCACCTATCATCTCAAGAACGTGACCTACAGTCATTCTTGAAGGGATAGCATGCGGGTTAATTATAAGGTCAGGAACCATACCATTCTCTGTAAATGGCATGTCCTCATAAGGTACTATCAGGCCAATTACGCCTTTCTGGCCATGGCGTGAGGCGAATTTATCCCCGATCTCAGGTATCCTGTAATCCCGTGTCCTTACTTTTGCAAGCCTTGAACCATTTTCAGATTCTGTAAGTATTACGGTATCTACAATACCTTTTTCATTTGAACGCATCGTTACAGAACTCTCCCTGCGCTGCACCGGGCTCAAACCTAACTCTGTTGGCTCTTCCAAGAACCTTGGTGGGCTTGTCTTTCCGATCAGGACATCATTTGGCCCGACTGGAATTTCAGGATTAACAAGACCGTCGCTATCCAGTTGATTATAAACTTCCGCAGTTCTGGCACCCCTTACTTCCGTATCAGGGATCTCGAATTTATCTTCCTGGCCTCCCGGGTATTTTCTTTCTTCTCCTTCGTTCGTCCTGAAGAAATGACTTCTTCCAAGACCACGTTCGATCGCACCTTTGTTTATAACAAGGGCATCTTCAATATTATATCCTTCATAAGATAATACCGCAACAACGAAATTCTGACCTGCGGGGCGTGTGTCAAAACCGATCGCTTCTGCGGTCTGGGTCGAAGTAAGCGCTTTCTGGGGATAATGCAATACGTGGGCTCTTGTATCAGGTCTTAATTTCATGTTCGGGGTTGACATACCAAGACACTGTTTGACCATGCCGGCACCCATTGTGTTCCTTGGCGATGCATTATGTTCCGGGAAAGGAACCATGCCTGTACATATTCCAAGGATCAAAGAGGGGTCCATCTCAAGATGACTATGCTTGGGGTTCAAATTCTTTTCATCGATCGCTATGAACGCATTTTCTTCTTCTTCAGCATCCAGGTACTCGATTAAACCTGCATCCACAAGACTATCAAAAGTAACCTCCTTCTTCTTCAGGCGTTCAATATGTTCTGGTGTTACAAGAGGTTTGCCGTTTTCAACAATTATTGCCGGACGTCTTGCTCTACCCTGATCCGAGTTGATGATTATCTCGTTTGTATCCTCATAGAATATAATATTCACCTGTTTCTTGATCTCACCCATTCTTCGTCTTTTTCTCAAATTATGGACGAGTTCTTTTGGATTTGCAATGGTACCAATAAGTTCACCGTTTAAAAAAACTCTTGCCTTACTCAAATGATTCAGCCTCCTCTTCCGGCATGTTTATTTTTATTTCTTCAGCTTCTTCAAGCGCTTCTAATTCCGTGGCATATGTTGTGGGAACTTCCTCCATTCCAAGAAGCTGGGGTATGATCGGCGCCGTACCCATGTCCAGGAGCATTTTCTTAAGCTGTACTTCATTACCGGCAGCTGTTGATATCTCCACAAGCTGCGCAAAGTTTTTCACAAGTCCGCAATTAGGGCCTTCAGGTGTTTCTGAAGGGCATATTCTTCCCCACTGGGTGGGATGCAAGTCCCTTGCTTCAAAATGCGGTTGTGCTCTTGATAAAGGTGAAATGACTCTTCTTAAATGGGACAAGGTCGCAATATAATCCGTTCTGTCAAGCAATTGTGACACTCCTGTTCTACCCCCTACCCAGTTACCTGTAGCCAGGGCATGTACAAGTCGTTCGGTTAAAACATCTGACCTGACAATTGTTGTGACATTCAAATCCCTGTTCCTCATGCTTGCTCTTTCAAGCTGGTATTTGATATCACGTGTGAGTCTGTTGAAAGATACCCTGAACAGGTCTTCGATCAACTCGCCAGACAGTTTGAGCCTCTTATTTGCATAATGATCTTTATCGTCGCTGCCTCTTTTGGCAAGAGCCAGTTCAAAACATGCCTGTGCCATGCGGCCGATAAACTGTGCTTTTACGATCCTGTGAATTTCATCATTCCCCAGGTGGGGTAATAAATACCGGTCAATAACATAATTCGCCCTTTTGACCTGGTAATCCCTGGATTGGCCTGAAGCCACCCTTAACCCTATTTTTTCCATTGCTTCGATCTTATTGGCAGCCTCAGCTTCTTCAAGGTTCTCAAGCATGAATTTGATGATCTCAGGATCATCAGACACGGTATTGACAATGTCCTGATCGGTCTCGATCCCAAGAGCTCTCATAAGAGTGACGAAATTGATCCTGCCTGATATGGATGGGAATGAAACTTCAAGGATCGATTTTTTGTTTCTCTCAACAACAACAAGGGCGCGATAACCCCTGCGCTGCGAGAATACTTTGGCAACTTCAATATTCTCACCATAGCGTTCTTCCATTTCCACAAGGATCTTATTCGGGGCAAGATCTTCAAGGGTAGTTATAACGCGTTCCGTACCGTTCACTATGAAATATCCACCAGGATCCTGCGGGTCTTCTCCCAGTTCGATCATTTCCTTCTGGGACAATCCTACAAGGTTACACGCTTTTGACCATATCATTATCGGGAGTAAGCCGATCTCTGCTTCTTTTTCTTCCTTTTCTCCCTCAGGCGTGACGATCGCCATACTCAGGAAAAGCGGTGCAGCGTAAGTAATATTTCGAAGCCGTGCTTCAGTGGGATGGAGTTTATCAACAGCACCATCCGCCTCCCTCACAACAGGGAAACCGACTCTTATCTTTTTGAGTTTAACATATGTTCCCTCAATTTCAGTTTCAATTATTCTCTGCTCTTCAATGACTTTCTGAAGACCATGATCCAGGAAATCATTAAAAGAATCTACATGATGTCTAACAATTTTGTCACTTGTAAAATACGCTTTTGATAGTACCCTTCTGTCCAACATGTTACCTCTATTTACAGCTCACGCGATTACCATGCGATAATAATAAGCTATACCTGCCGTTTTGCTTTCCCGGGTGATCCGTATCACATCTCCAATTTTTGCTTTTGCTGCTACTACGGTAGGATCTATTACTCGGATTTTAGGCAATTGCTCTTTTTCTACTTTGAATTCGGTTAATACTTTTTCAACTTCATCTTCACTTAATATTTCGTGATTCGGTACCATTCTATGTTTTAGGGGATTGAACTCCCTGCCGGTATTCTCTTTCTCTTTCACACAATTACCTCCCGGGCAGACGGGCTCGGAGGGATTTGAACCCTCGACCATCGGGTTTCTTCTCATTTGAATAAAAGCCCGGTGCTCTGCCTGACTGAGCTACGAGCCCAACCGTATCATCCACGAATCTTAAATAAACGCTACCAATCACGGATGAAAAATATTCCTCAATAAATGGCAATTCTCTTAAAACCTCGCAGACGTGCGCCCCTTGTACGGCACTATTAACCTTAAATGTTTCCCTTGAAGCTGTGTTGAACAAATCCTCAATTATCACATTTCATCTAAAACGTCTCAAAACAAAAACGACCACTAATATAGCTAACGTGTCTGCCAATGTGAGCATACTTGTGTTTTTCGTCTCCGGGACTTTCAAACTCCCGCCCTCTATTATGAACTCAACTGAAGATGGAACTCCCCAATTGTTTTTTCTCTCCATGGCTTCAACATACACTACATGTTTGCCTGACGATAATTTTGATAGATCCATCCGGGCAAATACATCCTCTGCCTGTGAATCAAAAACCCCATCTACCGGGGACATCCCGGATTTATTAAGCGGTGTATCAATGTAATACCTGGCTTCTCTTACTTTCATTTTATATCCGGCAGTTACAGATGCTCTCAATATGGTCCTGTTATTTTCTTTTGTAATTACTGTTTTTTTAACTGAAGGCGTCATGTGCAGCCCTGTAATTTCATGGATATTTGATACATGACAGGTTTCACACTTTTCGTTCTTATGCTCCTCGTCGCCTATGTACACGGCGTTATAATTATTATTTGTAGCTGCATGACAGCTCAGGCAGTTCCTGGGGTTCTTGTAACCAGCCGGATGTGCCTGTATATCCGCAGTCCCGCCATGACATGCACGGCAGGCATTATTCCCTCCGCCGTTTAAAATATCATGCTTTCCGAGTGAGAGTACTTTTTTCTGTGAAAAACCCTCCGCCCCATGGCAGGAAAGACAGTTTCCCCCACCGTTGCCGCCGTCATATATCTGGGAAGAATGGAAATTATCAGGGATTTTCCCAACGTTAATGGTTGAATTTTCCCATAGCCAGCTTGTATTATAACCAGCAAGCTTCTGATTTGCATTTATTTTCCTGATATCAGGCGACAGGGCAACCACATCCTCAATAACTACCATATTTTTCGGCCTTGCCTGGATTATTCCCGACACCCTTGCCCTGAAAACCGTGATATTTTTTGGCTGGTTCCCAAGATAATTAATTTTCGGAGTGAATTCAAATATACCACCTCTGTTTACGATATCCTCATAAAAGTAATCGCCAGTACGCAACTGGAGAATAACAACTTCGCTTTTGGTGTCCACGCCTCTTACCACAAGGCTTGTTCCTTCCGAGATATTCCAGACTTCTCCTTCATATAGTGACCTGTGTTTTTCCGGCTGTATGGTCACATGCAGGTCTTTGTCAGTAAGTACTCCTAATAATTGAAGAACAACATTTTCATCGAATATTTTATTATCTGTAAAATTGGCTATTTCTTTAGTGTAATAGATTTCATCTTTCTCATTGCTGACCCTTTCGATGACTCTATACTTTGCTTTTGGCATTGCTTTCACATGACATGAATAACATGATGTGATTTTTTTCTCAGGATGGACTCTTTTTAGCCTGAAACCTTCAAACTGGATAAAGCCAGTATCATTTCCTTTAAAAATGCCTGTGATATTAATTACAATCACAGGCACTTTTTCACTTCCATTGTCGATAGTGAGGTACTCCTCATATGTATAATTTCCAATTCCTATAAGTCTCTTATCTACAATTATATTTTCTTTTATAAGTTCCATCAGCACGCTGCTCCTTACTGATGAAACTTCAAGCACTTTGAAGCTGAAACCGAAACCAAAGTCCACAGATTCCCCCTCCCTGGCATTGAATTTGTTATTTTCCCTGTTGAGTTCCACAAGTGCTGTCCTGTTCTCATATATCAACGTAGCGTTCCCCCACTCCTTAGAATTGTCCTCATTAAGATGGCAGTATATACAATTGATACTGTCAAAGAGATCGCCTGAGGCAAAATGGGATACGGTTGAATTTATGTTCCTGCCCTGTGAATTTACGCTGTTTACATGGCATCCCTGGCAGTCATTACTGGTTGTTACGTTGTAATTGACAACATTGTTGTGATTGTCAATCAGGCTTGCATTCCTGAAATGCGAATATATCATGGGAGCACGGAATTCCTGGTCAAGGGAATGGCACGCATCATTGCTGCACTTCTTCGGCGACTTATAACTCGCAGGATGTCCCAAAGGCGCAGTCCCATCGCCGTGGCATGCCCAGCAAGCACCGTTCCCGCCTCCGTTCATGCTATAATGCACGCTCAAATTAAATGAAACGACATCTATTCTCTTATCAGCAGGCGCACCTCCACCTCTGCTATCATGGCAGGAGATGCAATCTGGCCCTCCTCCGCCTGCGCCAACATTGTGAATGAATAAAGCAGTTGTTGCAGGAGAATTTGGTGCATGGCACGTCTTGCATGCAAGATCGGAATATTCAGCCAGCGAGTGGTTGTAGAAAGTAGTCCCATCGCTTGCTGTTGCCGGGACAAGCCCGGATTTGTTCTGCATTTCAGGCGGTATTGGAGAATAAGATGATGCGTTATACGAATAATTTCCAGAAGGGACACCCTGGTAATGGCAGTTGGCGCACCAGAAACTTGTATTTGTAATGCTCTGGTTCAGGGCGTTTCCCGCCTTGATATTCGAAACATTTCCAAGTGGATCTGTATCATGAAGCTTATACCCATGGCAATAATAGCAGGCGTTAATCTGGCTGTCCCAGTAAGCAGCCTGTGTGCCGTTCCACAATCTTCCGGAAACAGGATTGGAACTGTGCATCAATGGCGAGGGAAAGCGCGGCGCGCCTGCAAACTTTATCAAGCCGTTCCCCATGTGGCAGGTAGTGCAGTTCGCTGCCTGGAACTGGAGCCTGAAAGAAGGCGCTGGGAGTCCGAAATCATGACAATCCCCGCATCCGGTAGCGTTCACGCTGCGATATGTTCCATCCGGAAGTAAATATTTTATATTATGGATATCCGAATCCATATCTGCATGACACAGTATGCATTCCACACTTCCCGCATGCCTGTCCTTTTGCAGCCTGTCGTTCTGATGACAGTTATTGCAGAATCCTGAATTCGGAACCGGCTTTGTCAGGTTTGTGCCGTGTATCCTGTCAGTCCCGTGGCAGGTCGTGCAATCGGGACGCCCTGCGGGATGGGCAGGATTGATTATGCCGGATGTGTGGTTTCCTCTCCTGCTATTATCCTGGTTTTGCATGACATCACTGTAAACAGTTGAGGAATTCTGATGGCAAAAAGCACAGTACGACTCGCCTGGAGACTGACCGAAACTTGCGTTCCTTCCATAATGAGCTGCGCTTGCATTGGCGCTGTATCTGAAAAGATTTGAAGTCTTGTTATGGCAATCGCTGCAAGACGCCCCGGCCAAAGAAATATTTGTGCTCCCATTAGGGATATGATTATATACCCTGCGATCAGCCGGGACTATTCCACTGATGTTGCTAATGTGGCAGTCCTCGCATGTATATGTGGATACCGGAAAACTATGGAAAACCAATGTATTGGCCGAATAATGGCATGCTATGCAGTCCCCACTTGTAATATTTCCTGCCCCACCTGTAGAATTGACATCCGCGTGAACACCGAAAAGAGATAGGTTGATGAAAGGGAATTCGTTCGCATTAGCGTTGTGGCATAACATGCATTCAAGCGCACCGCTTGCTGGGTAGACGAATGTAAGATAGGCCAACAATGCCAGTATGATGGGGATCTTTTTCATATAATAGACTCAATACAATTTATATGATAAATGGGTTTTTTGTTATTATCATTATGATATGAATATGAAGATATATTAACCTTAGTATTACAGGATCGTTCTATTGCCATAGCGTCATGATTCGCTTGGATTATATAAATAACAATAAATAAATTTATATCGCACTCGCTTATAGCCCTAAAAATGATTGAATTTCGTTTTAAAAATAACCACAGAGGGCACAGAGGAC
>JBAQLI010000206.1:0-6082 GCA_049301735.1 Candidatus Methanoperedens sp. | reverse complement strand
TGAAGAATCTTTGAACAGTACGATAACTTCCACCTTCTCCTGCCCAACGGGAAATACCAAGCATGGTCACTCGACCGGTCATGGCTAATAGTGCTGTCACGATGACATTCATCTGAGAGATAGCCGTCGAACTCAGACAGGTATTTAAACATTGAAGACGTGAAAGAATATTGAACATACAAGTTTCTGGGATATATCGATTGAATAGAACGCGTGGTATATCCCAGAATTAATTCATCTTATCTTATAGATATAGCAATGTGGCGAAGGTATTGTCAGGATAACCAGTATTAAAAATGATAAAGTTGATCCTAAATTGCCAGGCAAAAGAAGCTTGAAAAGAGATCAATAAAGTTGAATTTGATAAGATCAGGATTTACGGCAAATTTAAGATAGCAAGAAGGTTATAGGAGTAACAATAAAACAAGTAGAAATCAACTAATAAACTTGAGTTCAAAAAAAAGATAGAATGGGTTGGCTTGAATTACTATCAATCTCAAGATGTGAACCACGTGAAAAACGAGTAAAAAATGACAATAACTGAATCCATAGAAATATTTAGACTAATTATTGAGTTGGAAATATCCACCAAGTATGGAGGATAGTATAATGTTAAGTGACTTTCTTATTAAAAATCTGGATTTTGTCTTCTTCATATATGGGTTTGCCTTTACAATCCTTGGTATTATCATATTCTTGCAGCTAAGGGTTACCAAAGAGAGCGAATTTAAATTGCTTGATATTTTATGGCTTCTGGCCTGGTTTGGGTTTATTCACGGAATAAACGAATTTATGGATATGTTTATGCTCATTAAAGGGGACTTTCTTTTCCTGAGAATTCTTGGCGCCTCAGCTTTATTTATTTCCTTCTTATTTCTCTTTTTATTCGGTTATCGGATGATTAATATCGGCGAGAGAAAAAGAGTCGGGATTTGGCTTCCATTTACAATAGCGCTTTTATTCATTGGAATGCCAATCTTATCAGGAGCAACATCTTTTAATATCTGGAATATTTCATCAAGGTACTTTTTAGGTTTTCCAGGTGCGATTTTAAGTGCTATTGGATTTATTTCATATTATAAGAGTGAAGCTAAGAAATTAGGTGAAGCTAAAGTTGAAAAATATTTTATTCTTATTGCTTTATTATTTGGGCTTTATGCGATATTAGGAGGGTGGATAGTCCCCCAGGCGAACTTTTATCCAGCTTCGGTAATAAACAATGTATGGTTTTTTTCCTTATTTGGCATTCCTGTTCAAATTTTCCGTGCTTTAATTGCGGTGGGAATTGCCTGGTCTCTCTGGAATATAGTGAACATTTTTAATATAGAAGAGGCTGCCGAGCATAAGCGGGTGGATGAGAAGCTTCGGGAAAGCGAGGAACGCTACCGTACGATAATTGAGTTTTCCAATGATATGATATGGATTCTGGATACCGACGGGCGTTACCAATTTGTCAATAAGCGTTGTGAGGAATTCAGCGGGCTTAAAACAGATTACTTTTTGGGAAAGTCATTCACTCCATTTATCGATAAGGCAGACTTACCTAGAGTAATAGATATTTTCCATAATACATTAAACGGAAAGCCCGAACAATATGAGGTAGCAGTTAAAAAGGAAGAGGGCAGTCACTTTTTCCTTTCAGTAAATACAACTCCTATTTATTCAAACGGAAAAGTTGTGGGAACGGTGAGTTTTGGCCGGGACATAACAGACCATAAGAGGGCTGAGGAGGCATTGAAACAATCTGAGGAAAAATATCGCATGCTAATAGATAACATCCAGGATGGCGTGTTCATTATTCAGGATGATAAGATCCGATTTGCCAATGAAGCATTTGCCAGGGTGGGTGGATACACGGTCCAAGAGGTTATAGGAAAAGATTTCATAGAATTTGTTGCACCGGAGGATTTAAAGATAGTTGCAGAGCGCTATTATCGCAGGCAGACGGGAGAATATACCCCGCATGAATATGAATTCCATGTGTTGCACAAAGATGGAAGAACCAGAATACTTGTCAATATGAACGTTGGACGTATTCCTTATCACGGCAGGATGGCAAGTATGGGGACTGTGAAGGATATAACGGAAAAGAAAATGCTTGAGTCGCAGTTACTCCGTGCTCAAAGGATGGAGAGTATAGGTACGCTTGCCAGCGGCATCGCGCATGATATTAACAATGTGCTGACACCAATTATGCTATCACAGGAACTTCTACGAGAAAAATACACAGATGAAGAAAGCCAGAGGTACCTTAGTGCAATTGAAAGGAGTGCACAACGCGGAGCCAGGTTGATGAAACAGGTTATGTCATATGCAAAAGGTGTTGAGGGTGAACGCAATGCTCTTCAAGTATCGCAACTTATATTGGAAATAAAGCAAATAGAAAAGGAGACTTTTCCAAAAAATATTGAAATTAGAATTGATATATCTAAAGACCTATGGAATATCTCTGGAGATGCCACCCAATTGCATCAGGTTTTAATGAACCTGAGTTTGAATGCACGTGATGCGATGCCAGACGGTGGAATACTTCACATCGATGCTGAAAACCTTCTCATTGATGAAGACTACGCTCATATCCATATTGATACCAAGGTCGGTCCATATATTGTCATCACGGTATCTGATACAGGAGCTGGAATTCCTTCCGATGTACTGGATAGGATTTTTGAACCGTTTTTTACAACAAAAGAACATGGAAAAGGCACTGGGCTTGGTCTTTCAACAGCCCTTGGAATTGTGAAAAGCCACGGCGGATTTATAACTGTATATAGCGAAGTCGGAAAAGGGACTGCATTTAAAGTTTATTTGCCTGCTATTACAACAACTGAAACACTAAAAGCGCAGAAGCGCCAACATGAACTGCCAATAGGTCATGGAGAGTCAATTCTTGTTGTTGATGATGAAGACCAAATTCGTGAGTTAACCAAAAAAACATTGGAAACACATGGATATAGAGTAATCACAGCCAATGATGGAGAAGAAGCCATTGCGTTGTACAAACAAAACAGAGAAGAAATCAAACTTGTTCTTATGGATATGATGATGCCGGTTATGGGAGGATCGGCGAGCATTCGAGAACTGCGTAAGGTTAATCCCGATATAAAGATAATTGGAGTCAGTGGATTAACCGAAAAAGATAAACTTGCAGAAGTTGCACATATTAATGTGAACGCCTTTTTGACAAAACCTTACACTGCCGAAAAATTGTTGAAAAATATATATGTAATTCTAAGAGAAAAATAGGGATATCAGGAATTAAGGGGATGCGATAATGCAACTTTTTTGTATAAATTTTTGGTATTATTTCGGTTCAGGTGTCGGTTCCGGGATAGGTTCAGGTATGGGGATAGGTTTAGGTTCGGGAGTCGGTTCGGGGGTTGGCTCCGGGATGGGTTCAGGTACAGGGTGAGGTTCGGGAGTCGGTTCTGGGATCGGCTCAGGTACAGGAACAGGCTTAGGATTGGGCGGAGGTTGTTGATACTTGTTCAGTCCATTGATTTCTTTATTGCTAATTCCCATATAGTAACACTCCACATCTTCTTATAATTTAATTGAAGCAACGTATATTTAAATCTATTTCTCTCTCTGCTATGTTGGATAAAGGAGATGGTTTATTCGTCATTTAGCGAATAGTATTTATGATCATTTGAACTTTATAAATCAAAAAATTTAAAGAATGTCGGAGTGGGCAAGTTGGGAAACTGAAGATTTATTCAACACAGCAGGGTGTGCGAAATCTTTTTATAGAACTATAAACATGAAACAACAGAACGTCAAGGGTAAATCCATTACTGGAACCAGGGACGCATTTCATTTAATTATCTGATACAGGAGAATATCTATGCAAGGCCAAACTGGCGGACAGCCAATCATTATTTTAAGACAGGGAACAGAAGAAACAAGAGGAGACGAAGCAAAGAGAAGCAACATTATGGCAGCGCGCGCTGTAGCTGAAGCTGTGCGGACAACTCTTGGTCCAAAGGGATTGGATAAGATGATCACAGACTCTGCCGGACTTGTTATTATCACAAACGATGGCGCCACTATCCTTGATGAGATGAAAATAAAACACCCGGCCGCAAAACTTGTCGCTGAAGTTGCAAAGACACAGGATGATGAAGTCGGCGATGGTACTACAACGGCAGCGGTTTTGACAGGTGAATTCTTAAAAGGCGCCCAGGAGCTCATGGAAATTGGGGTTCATCCAACAACTATTATCCACGGATACAACCTTGCATCCCACAAATCAAAAGAAATCCTTTCTGACATAGCTGTTCATTCTACAGATGAACATCTTCGAAAAATAGCAGAGACTGCACTTACTGGAAAAGGCGTTGAATTCTCAAGAGAAAAATTAGCTAATCTTGTAGTAACGGCTGTAAAATCAATAGTAAAAAAGGAAAACGGTAAGAAGACCGTTAACATAAAGGACATCTCTATTGAGCGCCGCGGAGAAGGTAGCGTTGAGGATAGCGAACTGGTAGAGGGTATTATCCTTGATAAGACAAAGACCCACCAGAGCATGCCTTCAAAAATAGAGAATGCAAAGATCGCAATTCTTGCCACACCAATTGAAGTCAGGAAGACTGAGACAAAATCCGAGATATCCATTGAATCGCTTGGACAGACCCGGATGTTTCTTGAACAGGAAGAAAACCTTGTACGGGCTGCGGCTGATAAGGTAATAAAAAGTGGCGCTAACGTCGTTTTCTGCCAGAAAGGCGTTGATGATATGGCCAGGTATTTCCTTGCAAAAGCAGGTATTTTTGTATCCCACAGGATAAAGAAGAACGACCTTATAAAATTATCAAGAGCAACCGGAGGAAAGATCATTACAAGCCTTGATGAAATAAAACCCGATACTCTGGGAGAAGCAGGGCTTGTTGAAGAGAAAATGGTAGGCAACGGGGAAATGATCTTTATCACTGGCTGCAAGAATCCTGATACCAATTCAATATTGTTGCGCGGCGGCTCGGAACATGTTGTGACAAGCCTTGCCAGGGCTATGCATGACGCCCTCAGGGTCGTAGGTGTAGCCATCGAAGATGAGAAAATACTGGCCGGCGGCGGTTCACCGGAAATAGAACTTGCACTTCGCCTCAGGGAATATGCTTCAACACTTGAAGGCAGGGAACAGCTTGCGGTCAGTAAATTTGCCCTGGCGCTTGAGATTATACCCAAGACACTTGCCGAAAATGCAGGGCTTGATGCTATTGATATGCTTGTTGAGCTTCGCAGCTCGCATGAGCATGGAAATAAAACCGTTGGCCTTGATGTGTTCGAGGGCAAACCCGTAGATATGCTCAAAATCGGGGTTATCGAACCGCTTCGTGTTAAGACCCAGGCGATAAGTTCGGCAACAGAAGCAGCTTCTATGATATTGCGCATCGACGATGTGATAGCATCTGCAAAAGACGCAAACCCAAAGAAAAAACCTGATATGAGTGGTATGGATTAGGTGGATAATCAATCCTGATATATCAAATTAAAAATTCGACAGGATAGCAGCAGGATTGATATCCACGCTGCACCATACCAGGAACCTGCATTCCACACAAGCGTTGTGCCAAACCCATCATCTGGTCAAGACAAGCTCTCAGGGCTGTGCATGGCGCAAAATGAGGTTACTTAGGATGTATGGCGACCAGTTATTTCTGTAATATGCGATCTTCGCAATGATTGCTGAGATCTGGCGGGATTTTAAAAGAGGAGGGAGTTTAACATCAATATTTCCTGTAGATATTGCTTTTATGCCCCGCTTCTATCACTATTATCAACAAACGGTCGTCCTCTATATCCAGAATCACACGATGTTCACCAACACGGTGAGTATAGAGGGGATAGTTTTTAGTCCAGCCTTTTCATTCTTTTTAATCAATGCCGAATCAGGATTGTAATTACCGATGGGTGTTTTTATCTTAAACCAAAAAGGCAATTTGAAATAAAACTCTATATCCCGCATTCCGTACCTTAAGTATACTTAGAAATCTATTTTTACCAATAGCGATAATTAGCGAACCTCAGTAGTATATTGTAAAATATATATTATAGAGGGGATGATTGATTAATGAACATTTCT
>JBAQLI010000205.1:0-3314 GCA_049301735.1 Candidatus Methanoperedens sp. | reverse complement strand
AAATAATAGGTATGTATAGCGCTGATTTCAGCCCGAATTCATGGATAGAACTTCATGACCTGGGTTATGACAGCAAAAATGATGCATCTATAAAAGCAAAGATTCAACCTGAAATGAAAAATATTGTTATAACAAGACCGTTAATATACGGACATAGCCAGAATGTAGATAATGTTGCAAAATTGATGAATGAACCGAATAGCATGATCACTTCGTATTCCACCTATAAACCGCTGCTGGATGCTGTGGATTATCAGAATGCTGCATATGCGCTTGTGCTTTCGGAAAAGACCAATTTTTCGGATATGAATTACATGAGTTTAACCCCTACCGGAGGTAAAGTAGAACTTGTCAAGGCATTCAGTATCACGAATCCAAAGTCTATTCCCGCAGGTCTTGCCAAATATAATCCCGAAACAAAAGGTAATGTTCTTGTGATCAAAATGATGGGTGACCTTTCGACTGTACAAGCCGAAAGCGATAATATTGATGCGGCAGCGAGAACATAAATGTCCGCAGTCCTCCCCACATTACTGGAATTTATCGCTGGTATGGCAAGCTAATCCTGAAGGACTTCTGGGCGGTTCCGAGGAATGTCATTGGAATACTGTGGATACCATGCGTGGGTCCGAAACTGGGTTCAGTTTTCTCTGTCGTCGCTGAAAAGTCAGCAGTTCAAGGCTTTATGAACTATATTTTGGTTAATTATGGTAAATAAAAACAAGACTGGAAAAAACGAAAATGTAGAAAATTACGGAAACAAAGAAAAATATGACCTGCTTGATATCTATTATTTCAGGAACATTGTAAAGAACAGGTTTTTTAAACCAGTTGTCAACTTTTTTTTATTTATTTTCCTTCTAATTATAATTTATTTTGGTCTTTCAAGCGAACCCGACCTGCGTTTCCAGGGAGGGATACCATTCGCCACGACCATGATATGGGATTTGTGGCATCCATTACTTGCTTTTACCCTGATACTTGTGGGAAGGCTATGGTGCTTTGCATGTCCCATCGGAGCTGTCGGCGATTGGACACAGTCTGTTTTCAGCCTTAAAAGGAAATATCCTGAAAAATACCGCAATCTCTGGGTAGCAGTAATACTTTTCCTTTTCATTTTCGCAGCAGAGCGGCATCTATTCATGTTCACAAGAAATCCTCCAAATACTGCCTATCTTCTTCTCTTCTTCACCGGAATTGCTGTGGTTATGGGAGCTATCTACGAAAAAAGAAGCTTTTGCCGCTATATCTGCCCTATCGGGCTTGTTCTGGGTTTATTCTCCATGCTCTCAGGCATAGAACTGCGATGTAAGTCAAAGAAAACATGCCATGATCATGATATCAAGGAATGCGTATTAGGGAACAAATCAGGGAAAGCCTGCCCTGTCGGTGAGTTTCCCCAGACAATGGAAAGGAACAACCAGTGCATCATGTGCATGGAATGCGTCAAATCATGTTCAAAGGGGAATATCAGATTAAGTCCGAGACTTCCGGGAGCGGATCTAATTCATTCAAAGAAGATACATCTTGATGAGGCATACCTGGTTCACGGGATAATCATTATCTTTCTTTTTGTCCTGGGTATGGAACGATTGCAATTCAGGAATGTGATCATTAGTTTTGTCAAATCGACTCTTCCTGTTGATTCAATAACTTTCCTTGACCTTTACTGGAGAAATATGTGGGCTGTAATCATATTCGCCCTGATAACACTTGGAGCCGCAGGATTGATGTATCTTTCCACCAGGGCTACTTTCGGAAAAAAAGCCAAGCAAAAATTTATTGAATTGTCCTATGCTTTCATTCCGTTGAGCTTATCGGTCTATCTGGCTGAAAACACATTCCGCCTTTTGAAAGGATTATTTTACTTAGCGGCCAGCATCGGAAGTTTCTTCGGGAGAATATGGGAATTCTCACCTGATTTTGATACGATTAATCGGTTGCAGATATTCCTGCTGGTCTCAGGCTTTATCTTTACCTTATGGGCCGGGTATCTTATTAGCAAGAGGGATTCACAGGATGAAAACGAATTGCCTCAGGGTATGATCACAGTCGTATTTACAGCTTTTGTTTATTTGATCATTGGAGTTAAGATTTTGACATTACCCATAATATAAATATTATTTACACTCACCGTAAAGTATATAGTAGAACAGGAGATATATATCTAATATTCGCTGCTCAATAAAGGAAAACGCAAGATAAAAACATATATGCCAATATTCGATTTAAATCAATAGGAAAAAACATATGAGAACAAAAAAACTGTTATCCATACTTGTTTTGGCATTAATTTTATCATTCGCATATTTCAGTTATATTACAGCACTTAAAAATTTTACTTTGAGCGATAAGAACGCCAGTTACCTGGGAGGAATAAAATTCCATCGTGCAGCATCAGGGCTTGAGGAGAGTTTCCAGATAGCACAGCAGGAAAATAAACCTGTCATGATGTATTTCTGGGCTATATGGTGCCAGTATTGCGCGAAATTTCAGACAGATACTCTGGGGAATCCCCAGGTCAAGAAGATCCTTGAGGAAGATTATCTTCTTGTAGCAATGGACCTTGATATAGACCGGGAAGTCGCCCAAAAATATGGGGTGAGTTATCCCCCATATCTTGTTTTCATGGACCCGAAAGGAAATGTCCTTCAGAGAGTTCCAGGGGCGGTTGACGCGGATTATTTACTTCCAATTGTTACTCAGGTAAGAGACCAGGTAAGGAAAAAATAATATGATACCATTAGGAGATATATTACTTTATGCAAGTCTTGCAGTTAGCGTTATTGCACTTGTTGGATTGCTGTTGAAAGATCTGAAAAACATCGAATTTTTAAATCGATTTGCAACACCTGCAATATTGCTGGTGGCAGGTTTTCTCACATTCGCTTATCTTCTCCTTACATATTATTTTGTAACAGGCAACTTTGCCTTTGATTATGTCTGGCAGTACTCAAGCAGCGACCTTCCCCTTGTTTATAAACTATCTGGTACATGGGCTGGGCAGCCCGGTACATATCTCCTCTGGGTGTGGGTATTATTCCTGTCAGCGGCATGGCTTGCATGGAGTACGAAGCATAGTTCTGCGCTTGCGAGAAGAACCCAGATAATAACACTTATCACAGGCATATACCTGATAATTCTTACACTGATACAGTCGCCATTCAAGTTAATAATCGACAGACCTGAAGTTGTTAAATTGATAGCAGAGGGGACCCTGACACCTGATTTTGTTCCCGAAGTTGGCAATGGCCTGAACGCTCTTCTTGTCAATTTCTGGATGATCGTGCATCCGCCTTTTATGTTCATTGGCT
>JBAQLI010000204.1:0-5292 GCA_049301735.1 Candidatus Methanoperedens sp. | reverse complement strand
CACGGGAACGAGATCCCAAACAGAATTTTCGTTACCCTCTCGACCTACTTTTATGTAGGTGCAAGAATGCTTTATTCTTCTCGCAAGAATGTAGTATATACGAACAGGATCGACAGGATACGATTTTTATGGTTAATCCTGTAAATCCTGTTGATCCTGTCTGAAAAAGACACATAAGACATCAGGTCACGAAAGTTAGTACACTACCCGAAAATCAGAACATAGTGCCTAATTTTTCGGGAATTTAGGAAATTCTTTAATGATTCCTATCGGAGCGCTTAAAATTTTTTTATACTCCTATTTCTAATAGCGGGCTTGTACCCAGAATGAGAAGTTTAACAAAATACTTCCCATAACACTATTATAACTTTATATATTTTTAAAACATATTTTATATTGATATGGATACGACCAGCGATTTGACAATTCACAATGGAAAGCTTACGATCCTTGCGGCCTTCGGGCATGGTGGAGAACTGGACAAAACCCAACTAAAGATGTTGATTGGTTCAGAAGTAATTGCGCAAAGATGGAATAAACCAATAGAAATTGAAAAGGCAGAAGGCGTGACTGTTATTGCCCTTGACACTGAAAAAATTACCTGCAATACAAATATGTATACTGATATTTTTGCCGCGGGGGTATCAATACTCCGGACAGAAATAGAGATCCGGGATAAGATATCTTTGCACGATATCCAGACAGCTCTTCATTCAAACACCATTATCGTGGAAGGACTTGACTACCAGTCATATGTAAATAAAAGGATAAAAGAAGTACGTGAGAAAATCAATCCAAAAAAGACTGTCGAATATTATCCGGATATTAAAAAATTCACATTTCTTAAAATTAAAGATTTTACGCCCCAACTCGACCAGAAAAGCCTTCGAGAGCAATATGGAGAGGTAATCACACGTTTCCTTTCAGGAGAGACTTCCAGCCGTGCGCTGCACAGCAAAGAGATCATGGAAAAGATCGCAAATGATCTCTCATATTACGATGAAGACCTGTTTCTTGCTACGACCGAGGGGGCTTTTGTTATTGGTTGCGATGGTTACATCAACGAACTGCGCGAATTACTGGAACTTGCCATATCACTTTTGCTTTTGTTCCAGATATATGACAGGAAGATCGATCTTGAAATATCTAACGCTTTTGAAGCTTTAAAAAGCCTTAACAGCTCAAGATACTATTTCATAACACAGGCGCCAAGAAAACTTGAAAAATCACTATTTATGGTGAGTGAAATCGGGCTTGTGATCCTTGATGATATCAAAGACCTGATGAACCCTCACAAAATTACAACTGATTGGTATTATCAGTCTTTCTATGAGAATATGCTGGATACACTCAAAGTAAGAGATTATGGAAAATTGGTGCAGGAAAAGATCGATTCTCTCCAGGATCTCTACTCAACAGCAAGGCAACTTTCTGCAGAGCAATTGGCCCTTTGGCTTGAGGTTGCAATAGTTCTCATGATTTTATGGGAAATAATTAAACCTATTATTCAATTGCTTTGATCGATAATAATTCGATGAGTGAAAGCTTTATTGAAAAAACAAAAGTTATGATAGGCATGTTCAGATAAATTTCAAATTCAGATTAAAGCAACGTTGAAGCCCTGAACCGACTTTTGAAGATATGAATAGTTTCGCCCCGAAATACAGGGGCAAGATGCTGGTTGGGGATGTGGCGATGATATGCGAGGGTATAATTTGTAAGACCTGTGTGGAGATGGATATTGAGATAATTGAAATTGCGGTCAATCCCGACCATGTGCATATTTTCTTTAAATACCCTCCGAAATATTCTTTGAGTTACATCGCAAAGAAGATAAAAGGGGTTTCGAGCAGAATTTTAAGGAAAGAATTTCCCCACCTTCAGGAATGGTGTGGAGATCATCTCTGGGCGCCTAGCTGTTTCCATGGATCTGTGGGGCAGGGATGGGATGTTGTGGAAAAGTATATTCGTGAGCAGGATAAGTATGAATATAATAGAGAGAAATAAAGAAAACGATAGCTACAGGCCTCGTAACATTTGTACGGGGTATACCGTAGTGACTGAAGGCGATAGAAGTTGCGTGCATCCACTATAACTATTCTGATTCAGAATAACAATCGTGGTGCCAAAAAAGGGGCACGAATAAAACCACAAAGAACAAAATACTCTGCTGTGTCGGTGCTTTCACCCTTTGACCATCAACTGCCTGCTTTGTGCATGTCCAGGAGCAGCAGAACCATTCCATGCAACCCCAAGGGAAGCATTAAACCGGCACCAGCTAAGGCAATTCATCTGGCAACAGTTAGGCGGTTCGAAGTGGTAGCGAGGAGGAAAGCCGTCGAATACCGTTATCCTTCCAGCAGTAACTGAGGACGTCATAAAATAGTACCCGGTTGATTTAAGCTGCTGCTTCGGCAGTAAATCTTGGCATGTTCATTCCATTCACCTCCTTTAGTCTTTTTTGTCCTGTGCATAGAGAGTTCATAGGGGGCAATAGCGTCTGCGTATTGCGCCGGAATGGGGCCTTACACATGCCGCGGATTACGCTATCGCTAATCGGCCCTACGAATCCACGTTACGCGCGTTGTCTGGCCGCAACTAAGGGAGGAGGCCGCGTCCAGGCGGAATCGGCTCCATCTCGCAGCCAACCAGTTGATTCCTGGATTCTGATGCGGTCCATCCAGTCTAGCTGGCTGTTTGCTCAGACAAGGACGCCACCTTGGGTCGGGTCGCACGACTCTACCCAACAGTATTCCCTGCAACCGAGAAACGGTAAGCAGATGTTATTGCAGCATAACCTATTCCCTCTGAAACTATAGGGGCCGGTCGTGTAAGGAAAACAAGACGTGCATGACGCTGCCGCCGGCATCACCTGTAAGTTAGAAACTGTATCATCCGCCATCATGCGATAGCTTGTCCTCTGCTTGCAGAGCGAAGCCTCTGCGGTAAATCCTGGCATTTTCATTTTATTCACCTCCTTTTATATTGGTTTCAATGCTCATAGTACCTGCAATTGTATCTGAAGCACAATTTAGATCCGCCTTTGGACGATTCCGAGTCAGGCTGACATGGCCCGTATCCCGGTGAACAATGTTCGCTCGGTGGTTTGTGAGAGCCTCCGGTCATTTGCTGTTCGAAGCAGCGCAGATTACAAACTTCTCTCAAAAAATCGTTTCCGTAATGGTCACAATTAGCCATGCAGAAGCCGATCGGTAGTTGTGGTAAGACTACCTGTCTACCCGGCAAATCGCCGGAGGCGCAAGCCGATAGGCACTCACTTCCCTTGTAAAATAAAGGTTCCGAGGTAAATCCAGGCATTTTCATTTCGTTCATCTTATTCATCTCATTTTATATTGGTTTCAATGATCATAATAAGCCGACATCTTAGTAATCAGGAATGACAACTCCTCTGTCATATCGACGCGCACAAAGAACATCTCGGTGGCATCGGTTTTCCGAGGCTAAGCATCTTCACTCAAAGTCAAGGTCGCATGCTTCGCAGAAATCTGCAAATCAAATTGCTCGGATTCGGCGAAGCATAATCCAGGGACATATTTCCTGGATTCCACTTCGTTCTATCCAGGGTACGCTTGGTGGGTCTTATTGATTGTTTACAGCCCTTGCATAACTGAGTGCAGGAGCCCCTTGCGGATAGAGGGTAAGCGTGGGAACCTCGACGTCAGGGGGACTGGCAGGTTTGGATCGTTCGCGATGACGCACAACTCTCCAGGCCTTTTAAGCTCACAGCAATCGAACGTTCCCGGACCGGTGCTGTTGCACTCATGGCAAGTAATGCTGTCGGGGAACGTCTTGCAGTCGACGTCCGATGTTGGCGGTTTCGTAGGGTTATCTAATGCGAGTTTTATGGCGGCCGCAGCCGGCTCATTGGGCGCACCAGCCATCGCGCGATAGTGCCCACCCGTCTTGTAAAGCGAAGTTTCTGCAGTAAATCCTGGAATATTCATTTCATTCACCTCCTTTTATATTGATTTCAACGGTCATGGTACCTCCTTTTGATTTAACGATCATAGTAAGGTGACAACTTTGTCACTAAGAACGGGAACTCCTCTGTCACATCCACGCGCACAAAGAATTTCTCTGTGACATCGGTCTCGCGTTGGGTATAAGAGAATATAACATCAACGATTTTGCGCACACCGCTGAGACGCGAAGGTCGGACTTCTAATGCAGTCAATGAAAAGTTTCTTCCATGCATTTCAGCAGTCTTTGCATAGATTGCATCATAGCGGACTGATAGATAGTTCACAACACGATGCTCATCAGTTGCGCCTGCATTATCAGTCATTTGTGTAATCCTATCCAGCAATTCCTCGGCCGCTGCTGTAAATTCCTCTTCGGAGATATTCTCTGGTCGTTTTTCTTTGAGAGCCTCTATGAGCTTGGATCGATCGAATGAATATATCTGATCAAAAGCCACAACAGGAACCATGAGCCCGTTGCACATCTCAGGGGGAGCTATCGGCCCTCGCATGCCTATGATAACATCAATATCCATAGGGCTTGGTGCAGGACGGATAGCTTCCACCAATGAATCAAAATCAGTAGAATCACGCGGCTGGAGAATGTAGGTGTCTATACCCTCAATGGTCAGGACCCAGCACATTTTACGTACTAAATATCTGTTCTCTCGCTTTGCCAGGATGGAGTGGAATGTCTTCTGGTTTGTAAGTCCAGCAGTTTCTTTTCCTGTGCGCCCAGTGGCTTGAACAAATTCCTTTTCGACTCCCATGGTGGGAAAACGCGCCATAATTCTGCCCAGCGCATAGACATAGGGATAAGTCGTTGCCCCCGCGCCGTTGAGCATGGAACCCATACCCCTGCAGCTACTTTTTCCTGATCCTTCACTGATAGGTGTCATCCCAGCCTGCGGAGAGATTTGGCCACACGAATGCTTTTCGGGAGGCGGCGCAACTGCCATCGTACTATTTACATAACCATATTGATCTTTCGATTTTTCTTTAACCTCTGTTTGCTCCATTAAATTTTTCCTCCTTTTACAATGAGGCAGTGCCCCGCAGTAAATATAGGAACAGGTTACCACTGCATGCGACTACTATTTTGAATCGCAGCAATACCCTATGAATTTATGCAGTGCAAAGCGCACTTCGAATTCCCACTTATTCAAATATTACGTTATTCTTGATTATAACCCAAGTTTCCCACCCAAAAATTGAAAGCAATAGCAGGCACCCCGGTGCCTTCCAGAATTTAGCTGATTTTTGGTCGTAACAACTTTACTTTAATAACTTATTCCAATTGACTTCAGATAAT
>JBAQLI010000203.1:0-1707 GCA_049301735.1 Candidatus Methanoperedens sp. | reverse complement strand
ACCGCATACCGGACATTTTTCAGAATATGTCTTTCTTTTACTTTGAACTGACATAAAAACCTCCCGTTCATATATTTCTGCCCTGATAAGCCATAAGAGTATTGGTTGATCTGGCACAAGTTTTTTATTATCTATGGCTATTATGAAATAAGAACCAGGGATTATCATGAAAGCAGAAATTTACGATAAAGTAAGCCTAGAGACCAATGGCGTGAAATATGAGGGGACTCTGATGCCTTCTCAGACAGACAGGATAGTTTTAAAATTAAAAAACGGATACAATATCGGGATAAAAAAAGAATCAGCATCTTTAAAATTGCTTGATAAGAAAGAAGAAAAAATATCTCATACTGAAACTGGTCGAGTGGAGAAGAATAAAAAAGAAAAACTTCCCAACATCTCAATTCTTTCAACTGGCGGCACCATTGCAAGCAAGATAGATTACCGCACCGGAGCCGTAACTTCACAATTCTCGGCAGATGACGTTCTTTCTGCGATCCCTGAACTTGAAGAAATAGCTAATTACAACTGCCGGATGATTTACAGCATCCTGAGTGAGAACATGCGACCATCTTACTGGGTGGAGCTTGCACGCGCCGTATATGAGGAAATAAAGAACGGAGCAGATGGTGTCATTATCACCCATGGCACAGATACTATGATGTATACAGCCGCAGCGCTTTCTTTCATGATAGAAACACCTGTTCCAATCGTGCTTGTCGGCTCGCAGCGAAGTGCAGACCGGCCAAGCAGCGATAATGCCATGAATGCAATATGCGCAGCTAAAGTCGCAACAAGTGATATCGCCGAGGTATGCGTAGTGATGCATGGCTCTACGAGTGATGAGTTCTGTTATATCCACAGGGGAACAAAAGTCCGGAAGATGCATACCTCGCGCCGCGATGCTTTCCAATCGATTAACGCGCGCCCCATAGGATGCGTGGAATATCCTTCAGGAGAAATTAAAATGCTCTCTCCATTTGTAAAAAGGGGAGAAAAAAAACTTGCTATAAATGATAAACTGGAATCAAAATGCGCCCTGATAAAATATATTACGGGCGCAAGTAATGAATCTCTTTTATTCCATTCAGGTTCCGGATATAAGGGTATTGTAATAGAAGGAACTGGTCTTGGACATGTTTCTACAGAATGGATCCCTCTTATAAAAACAGTAACGGATGCCGGAATCCCGGTGGTCATGACTTCACAATGCATAAACGGCAGGGTATGCGATCGTGTTTATGATACAGGCAGGGATATCCTGAAAGCAGGTGCTATCGAAAGTGAAGATATGCTTTCTGAGGTAGCTCTTGTAAAATTAATGTGGGTGTTGGGGCAAACGAAGGATATCGAAAAAGTAACCGCCATGATGCACACCAATATCGCAGGCGAGCTAACTCGAAGTACTCGTTCATAATGAGCATAATAATAATTATTCTTTTTTAAGAATATATAGGTAAATATTAAATAGTAGTAGAACATTATGATAGTTGCTGTAGGATCAGGCGCCTAATGCCTTTAGTACCCTCAGTCTCCTTCGACCCATCGTTTTTATTAGGCGCCTGATAACTACACCATTTTTCTAAGAACAGATTTTTCCTGAGATTTTTTGTGTATTACTTTAGAACAATTATGATAATGAGCATAATTATACATATGTAAGAATAAAACAGTTAATATTAAATACTATTGAATCATCATTAATAT
>JBAQLI010000202.1:0-12341 GCA_049301735.1 Candidatus Methanoperedens sp. | reverse complement strand
CTAAAGAACTGGATAAAAATCAAAAGAGGATTTTAAGATTGGCGGGATTTGATGAGAGCATTTACCATAAATCGATGGGGAAGAAAAATTAGGGAGGAATGATGTGGAAGGGTACGGAATACAGGTTTTAACGAGTCAATTTCATCTTTTGTGAAAAGGGATAGATGATAGTTACTGTCTTTGAGAATCGTTTGAATGATGTCCTCTTGAATCATTTTTCCTCCAATTTTTTATTAGCTGGGAGTCACTGAGTCTATATATGGCGTTTTATTATATTACCGTCTCCATAGTTTTCTTGGTAATAAGACTTATGAAATAATCCAATATGAAATTATTTCGAGCTTTCATTCAAGCTCTAAACTTCTTAGCATTCTCTCACAATTTCTGTGATTCTTAAAGAAGTTCCCGATTATGATACCGATGAACTCATTAAACTTCATTTCTGGAGCTTTATAATGCGGACCATTGTGCTCAAATAATTCGTTCGGAAGCATTTCCAATAATTTTTTGTTAGCATCTTTTTTAATACCAACATGCAAATGATGAAGAGGTTTCCTTATCCCATTCTCTACACCTTCATTCTGATAATGAAAGAAAAAGCCTGTATCGGGTCGTACATATTCATAGCTATATTCTTTAATCTCCCCATCAACTAATATCTCAAAGAAATTTATTAGAGAACCGTCGATGAGTTTTAGTTTTTCTGTAATAGCCCCGCAATTCTTATGCTTCTTACTTTCGTTTATAGCAAATGATGGTGACCCATCAATTATATCTTTACAATGAGAATAAACAATTCCTTTTATTTCACCTGCACGGTCTCGGACTCTCACTCATACTCATCCTTGTAGAACTCGTAATAATAGTCCAGTTTCATAGCCTCATGACCATGTATCTTGCCCTCTCTATAAGCTTTATGAAACTCCTCATGAGTCATTCCGAATTCCTTTTCTATATTCGATAATTCTTTTTCAATATCTTTTTTGCCTAATATATGGAAAGGTGGAATACACTTATCAGCAGCCTTAATTTTGTGCCCTGTTATTGCAGATTTCTTAAGGATGTTTGATTTTTGGGCGGCCATCCTCCTAGAATAGGGCTTAATTGTACTTATAATTTTGTGATTCTACAACATAATTTTAGTATAATAAATACTTCATTGAAAATATTAATATAAGTTGTCTATGAATAACCTTTAAACCCCCACATCCATCTCCTCATCCGCCCTCACTTCCGGCGCCCTGTGCTTTTCCTCATACTTCCTTTCCGCCGCCCAAATGGCAGGGGCATCCTTGCTCCTCCCTTTCGTATCACTCGTGAGCCTCTTTCGGATCTTTACCAGCGCAGGCGTATTTATTGCCACACCGGAAATGATCGCCTGGCCTTTTGCAAGCGATGGCAGCTCTGATATCAGGTCCCTGCTTGCGGATTCAATGCTCTGGGCTATCTGCTGCTGGTCTGTGGGATTTACTATTCGCATCGTTATCTGGGTCATGCATTGCGAAAGGGAATCTGCATCCAGCTTGCTGGGGCGCTGTGATACGAGGCATACGCCTATCCCGAATTTCCTGCCTTCAGAGAGAATTGTCTTTAAGATGCTCTTTGATTTTGCTTCGCCGCTTTGCGGAGCGAACCTGTGCGCTTCCTCGATCACCAAAAAAACAGGATAGGGGAGGAATTTATCAACATGGGATTCATTGTACCTGTTATTCTCTGTGCCCTCCCTGGCGTCGAACAGGCGGCGCAGCATTATCGAAGCGATCAATTGCTGGAATGTCTCTTCTATGCCTGAAACATCCATTATCGTGAGCTGCCCCACTTTAAAATAATCGGCAAGGGGGATGGTCTGGAAATCATCGAAAATAGGCGCATTTAATTTCCCGAACCTCCAGTTGATTCCATCTATTGTGGGATCATTATTCTTGTCCCGAAGCGCCTCTATCTCCTGTTTCAATTCATTGCGGATGAACTGCTTTTTACTATTGTTCTTAAGGTTGTGATATGCCGAACGGAACAGTGTCTTCATTTTATCAGACATGGTGCCGTCATCCATAATGCTGATAAAATCACTGACAAGAAGGTCACTTACCCTGATCTTGATATCTTTTGGTTTAACTATCCTGACTTTCGGACGGTAAGAAGAAGTTACGAATTCAGCCGCATTTGAAATTTCACCAAGGGAAGAGTATTCCCCGTGAGGATCAAAAATAAGAACAGGAGCCATGTTATAAGGCTTCAACAGCTCTTCAACTAGAACGCCGACAGTATATGATTTCCCCGCGCCGGTTGATGCGATCACAGACACATGCTGGCTCACGATGTCACGTACGGATAATACGATCCCTGTCTTTTCACCAAGCACATTCCCGATTAATACAGAACCGGGATCTCCTGCTTTTACTTTACTTATATCTTTCAGGACATCCTCGCCCGCGCGGTCGATTTTCACGCCGCTGGCAGGATTTGTCCTTGGGTTTATGAACTCACCCATCGATGCATCAAAAAACCCAACGACTGATGTTGAATATGAATAATATTTGAAATCCTGGAGGTCAAACCCATAAAAAGCCGAAACGTCATCAGGAGAAAGCTCCATATCCATAAGAAATTCCTGTGGATACTGTTTAAGAGGCTCTCCATATTTCACCCTGCACAGGATCTTTCTTTCTCCTTCAAGATAGAATGCGAACATCCCTGCAGGAAGCCGCTCGCTTGAAATGAATGAAAATCCCTCTTCATCCGAATGATTGACAATTCCGATCATAAATTTCTCTTGATATATTTTCGAACAAGCGCAAACATGGCTTTGCATTCAGGGCACTGCGCCTCGATCTGATCGACCATCGTGATGAGGACGTTTTGTGAAAGAGCATCGCTGTTAGAGTGAAAATAAGCAATACAAGGCTTTCCATTCATAGAATTAAATGACTTCAATTCTTCATTGTTCAGCATTTCGACATTATCCCTCACATCAGGTGGTGAATCGATATCGTATTTTACAATCCCGTTACGGATTGTTCCAAGTCCATGGATAAAATAATAGCTATTCCTGAAATCCTCATTAAAAGGAGCATATTTGGCCTGCAACTCAGGACTAATATATGGAATAAGGTCTTCTCTTATTGAATTTGTGATGTTCTTAATCACACCAACTATCAATCCGTCATCTTTTTTTATTTTTATGAAACTGCCGATGCGTTCCTTTTTAGCATCGGGCGGTATTTTTGCCACATATGTCTTCGCATCTTCAACCCTGATTATGTCTCCTAATGTCATTTTATCCTCGTATATAATAATTTGTTTATGACTTTGATGGATCTATAGCTTCTATAAGATGTTTTTCTTCAATATAATGATGAGTGATTGAGTGATTCATTACTTTAAAATATATCTACATATATAGACAGAAATCGGGGCGCATATCGGGGAGGAGCAAAAATTGGTGGAGGCGAACAACGAAAGAGTGAAAATCCGTGCATATCCGTTTCTAGATAATTCGCGTCATCCGTGTGCCTCTCATTCTGGTGAGTACCTTTTCATCCAGCCCCCTACCATAAACAATCAGGCAAATTCATTTCCTGATGCTGCACCAGTTTATTGACGCCCTAATGTCTTATGAAAATCCTTTGCACTTCTATGTATCTTTATCCCGTGAACCGTACAAAAATTCTCAAGCATCCCATAAAAAAGCTCATGCTCTTTTATCTGGATCACAGCTGCATCATGCGCCCGCATCACTATATCGGGATAATTGCCGCGAATGATACATTCTGCCCTGATCATGTCTGCGATCTTATCAACCATTTCTTCTTTTTGAACCCATGCAGGAAATTCCACACGTGCGGGAAGACCATTGCCTGTCCTCATGTAAAAAAAAGCGATGTCCTTACTGAATCTTCCATAATTATCAAGAACAGATTTTGCCTCATCGCCACGCCTGTCATCGCGATCACAAAGAAAAGCCGCTGTCCGCTCGCCCCATAACATATCTGAAAAAAGATGCGTATCTGAAAGTTTGCTTTTCCTCAAACCGAAAAGGAAATGCATCATAAGCGTAATGTCCCGTGGCATGGTAGTATCAATAAAACCGATCACGGGGCTTTTGGTTTTTTCTGAAGTTTCAAACAGTTTCATTATTGCTTTTATATAAATTTCTCTCGTGTTTTTGTTCAGCACGTTAATATGCGAAAGAATAAGCGCGCCATCAAGCAGGACAAAAATGCTTTTATATTCATTCATCAAGCGGACAATTCCATCGCATTCCATGGAAAAACGGCGCGCATCGACGTATTCTCTGCCGAAGGAATAAACGCTTGCCTCTTCAAACTCATCTGGCGTGATTATAATTGCATCTGTCTCTTGCTTATAATCCATATTTTCTGTGTGCCTGTTAAAAATACGTGAGATCTGGATGACCGCAAGAGGTATCTCATAATTCTTATCCGAATATATCTGACTCCCATCCACAGCCCCCACAGGAACCCCTGAAAGGACAGAATCCATCCATTCCATCGCATCCTTGCGGTTTTTCCAGTTAAACGGGAACGTACGGATGAGTTTTCCCGACTCAAGAAGCTTCGCGCCGCTATAGGATGAAAGGTTCTTATTAAGTTCCATGTTGATTATTTTCAATTTGTCAAGTTCTGCCCTGTACTGTTGCGTTAATTCAGAGAGTTCGAAGTCATAGGACTTTATTGCGGAAAGCTTCTCATCGAACTGAAGGGAGATATTTTTTAAGTCTAGCATGATTCAACCCTGCTTTCGCCATTGATCTTCTGGACCTTTACTACGTGAGCGTATTTTTCGTTGAAAGTATCATCGTGGGATATGACGAAAACCTGCTTGAAACCTTTGATCTTGGTTATCTGTTCTGACAGGTTTTCACGCCTTATTTCATCCATATTCTGTGTGGGCTCATCAAGGAATACAAAATCACAGTTAGAGATATTCTTTAAAAGCGCAAGCCGCACAGAAAGCGCGGCACTCATGCGCTCCCCGCCGCTTAACTGCCTGAAGGAGCTTATTTCCCCGCCTGACCCGATCTCAATATCATAATCATTTGTCCATCGAAGAGACGCGCTATGGTCATCCATTATTTCACAATAGATATTGTTTGCCTCGCTGCTGATCTCCCCGATAAATTCATTTATGACGAATTCCGAAGAAGATTTAATAGTATCGCGGATGAAATTTGAGAATGACAGGAAATCCCTTTCCTTTTCAAGATTTCTTTGGTTTTCTTTTATCTTGATGATAATGGATTCCATCTCCGAAAGTTCCTTTGCTATTTTCTGAAGGTTCCTGTTCTTCTGTTTTACGGCTTCTGTTATACTGCTTGTGGTTTTTCCAAGTTCATCAAGTTGCTGGATAGTTTCATTAAGTTCAGGTTCTTTGAATTCTTTTGAAAGTACCTCATGGTTACTGACCGATATGTTTAAAGAAGCACCAGCTGCAGCGATGGTATTTTCAAATTCCAGCATTTCCAGTATATATTCATCGAATTTGGACGCAAGCGGAAGGGCTTGCAAATATTTATTATGCAGGGGTTCAAGTTTATTTATTTCTTCCTCAAGCGATAAGATGGTTCCGTCAAGCCCTTCGAATTTTGAAAGATTTTGTATCAATGCCTCTCGTTCTTTATGGCTCGAATCCATAAGCTCCGGTACTTTTTCAAGTGTTTTCAGTTCCTTAAGGTTTTTCTTGATATTTTCATTCAATGCCTCAAATTGCTTATCCGGAGATGCTAAAGATTTCAGATCCTGCTTCTTTTCTTCCATCAAATTGTTAACAAGTTCGATTTCCCCTTTTTCGCCTTCTAATGAATCTTTCAAATGGAACCTTTGATTGAGTTCATCAAGTTGTTTCAAACAACTATCTATCAATTGCGGCACATCTTTGCGTGAACCAATATCTGATCTTTTTGAAGCAATGAGGTTTTCAATTATGGCAATTTGCTGCGAGGGATTATTGAGGTCTTTCAGGTCTTTTTCGCTGGATATGATCTCTGAAACAATATTCTTGATGTGGTTATTGATAGAATTGATCTCAACATTAAGGTTGAATTTTTCGTTAATTCCGGATAATTTTTCCTGTATTCCAATAAGTACGGCAGGAATATCGGGTAATTCTTCAAGGTCTTTGGTTTTTGAACCTGCCAATGCTGTAATATTTTGAAATTCAGTGATGGATTTTGTGAAGTTATCAAATTCCTTTTTCTTAGATTGCAGGTTCTGTGATATCTCTTTGAGTTCTTCGTCGCTTCCTGTTAACGCCCTGGTATATGATGAAGATAAAGAATCCAGTTTTTCTCGAATTGCATCAATTTCTTCTTCTATTCCTTTATACAATTCAAGGTCCTTCTTTCTTGATTCGACCAGCACACGTTTTTCCTGCATCTTTTTTTGTGGATCATCAAGTTGGGAAAGTTCCTTTATATTGTTTTTCAAACTTGTTTCCAACTCATCTAATTCCCGGTTCTTCTGATTTATCTCATCATTGAAATAGGTATTAAAATCACTTACTGAGGAACATTTGATACCATTCAATATTGGACAGATGCCATGCGTTCCTGCAAGCTTCATATTTTTCTTTGTCTGTGTAACTGACGATTTTAAAACTGCATTCTTGCTGTTAAGCTCCTGCTGCGCCTGTTCAAGGGCAGCCTGTTTTTCAGTAAGCGGAATAAGAGATGTGATCTCATTTTCAAGCTTTATTAACTCTGCTTTAATGGTTTTTGCACGCTCTTTTTTTTCATGAGCCGTTCTTAATTGAAAATTAATAGCAGTGAGTGCTTCAAGCAGGATTGACAATTTTTTTATTTCGTCAGAAATGGCTTTTTGCCTTTCAATGACCGGAGAAAGTTCATTTTTTCGTGATTCGAGGCGTGCGATCTCATCACGCAATTTTCTGGCAAGAACTTCCTTTTCTTTCAAAGAAGATATTTCCAGGGATAGATTCTTCAAGGATATTTCGATATCTTTCAATTCTTTAATCCTATTATCAAACTTGACCTGCCTGTTTTTCATTGGTAAAAGCCTCGATATCTTCTGGTTTTGCTTCAATATCTCCTGTTTCATATTCTCAACAAGCTGCGCTTTTTCTCTAAGATTTGAAAGGCGCGAAATGAGTTCAGTCATCGGGTCTTTTAGTTCTTTTTGAAGGAGTTGTATAGATTCTTCAAGTTTGCGCGCTGTTTCTATCTTTGGAATAAGAAGTTTCTTGTTCTCTTCAAGTCCCTCGTTTTCAATAAAAAGCGTTTTTCTACGCTCAAATTTTTCATTAAGGCGGCCGATTTCAAGATCTATCTTTGCACACTTTTCTTTTAGTTTATCTCGTTCTGTGCGTGATGTATTGAGTTCTTTTAGCTCCCCCATCTCTTTATGGAACTCTTTTTCAGCAGGCTCAAGCTCATTTTTGATATCCCTTGCGGATTTAGCCTGCGCGAGGTCAGAGCGTGCCTTTTCAAGCTGCTTTGAAAGACCTGCAAGATGTATCCGCTCATTTGCGATCTGAGTATTAAGAGCATCCAGATGTGCCTTCTTTTCTGTAAGGTCTTTTTTTTTCAGGGTAAGTGCAGAAATCCTCTGATTTAACTCGTTGATCTCTTTTTTCAATCCTTCTATTTCAGTTTGCAGTGCCACTTTTTCACTTTTCAATTCAGGATACTTCTCAGTGCGCGTTGCAAGCGGGATGAGCTCTCTTTCCATTTCCTCGATCGTCTTCTTTATCGCATTCAGTACCGGAAGCAAATTATCAAATGCTGTCTTGTATTCTTCAACTTTCAGAATATTATCAAATATGATCTTCCGATTTCTTGCAGCCTCAAGAAATGCGGTGGTAAAAGTGGCCTGAGGCACCCCTATGGCGTTCTGAAAAAGCGCTGGCAGTTCTTCTTCTGACCTGATACTTCGGAACATATTGCCTGCAAGCCATGCCTGGACATCTTTTTTTCCTTTTATCTCCCCAACGGGCGTCCTGATGAAATAATCGCTTCCACTTCCGATTTTCCTGTTTATCGTATATTCTATCTCGTCTTTTCCCTCCACTGTCACTGCAACAAAACCTGATTTTTCACCATGGCGCAGGAAATCCCCATGATTAAATGGCAGGAAATCAAAGAGCGCATAGCCTATTGCCTCAAGTATGGTTGTTTTCCCATGCCCATTCTCCCCACAGATGCCGTTTATGCCTTCAAAAAAATCTATCGTTTCATTTGAGTAAGATTTTATCTTTTTAAGTTCCAGGGATTTTATGAGCATTATTCCCCCATGCGGGAAAGCAAGGTTTGCTGCTGTGCCTGGCGTTTGCCGTTATTCCTGACAGTTTCAGATGTATCCGGGCGTATTTTCTCAAAGCACCATCTAAGGTCAGTCCTTATTTCACTTTCTTCAATTCCCGCAGCAGCCTTCTTTTTGACATCGATCATGGTATTTACTATTGCATCGACGTTATCCTTGAATCTGGCGTCAAGTTTTACTCTTTCAGAAAAGACACGTTGTTCGATCTGCTCGCGTGAAAGCCCCCGTACATCACCCTCATTGATGGTATATTGTGAATTGCTCTTCTCTATTTTAACCTCACAGGCGAGGGGTTTGAATTCTTCTTCCAGCATCTTCTTTACGTGGTCTATATTGATATCTGATTTCGGAAAGTTCAACTCGCCATACAATAAAAGTTCAACAAGAGGTTTATTATCAGAAAGGTTTGCAGGCTGTTTCTTTAGAATATTTCCAATATTTGAATAAAGCGCATCCGGGTTGGCAATACCCCCAATATCCAGTTTCATTCTCCTGACTGGCCGGGTCATCGGTGTTATGAGTTTTGCGCCGCTGTCTTTTACGTGATAGAAACCCTTGGGCAGCCCGTACTCGTTCATGGATATCATTTCAATGCTGCCGGGATTGAATATCCAGCTATCTACCTCATACTGCATATGGTAATGCCCGAGTGCAAGGTAATCCACAACTTCTTTTAACGGCATAAGCGAACTGTAAGGAATTTCACCGGCTTCTGACTGCTTTACCTGTCCTTCCATCCCAAAATGCATCATCAGGACAGTAAATTTTTTCCCGCCAGCTGATGTAATTTTTCGTATCTCATCTGCTATCTGGGGAATTACTGAACTGGTATTGGAGCCAAGGTATCTTACTCCAAAAATACGGACATTTTCAAGTTCGACACAATCCCCCATCAGCTTTACACCGTCACCTTCTTTTAGCCTTATGAGTCTTAGCAAACCCTGTGAATTCAATATCTCAAGCCAGCTTTTTCCATCCTGGTGAAATGCGAGATCATGGTTTCCTTCGATGGCATAAACATGCGTGGACGGACTTCTTTCTTTGAGTTCACGGAGAACTTTATATGCCTGTAAATAGGTAGGCGCATTTATGTTTCTCTTGTGAAAAAGGTCGCCTGATATGAGAATGAATTCAACCCTGTGTTCGATGGCATATTTTATAACAGATTGGAAAGCACGGGCATAATCACGGAAGCGTTCTTCAAGGCCATATTGTGCATAGCCCAGATGGAAATCGCTCGCATGGATGAAGTTCATGTGGTGTTAAGATGTTGTTAGGGGTTAAAAATGGTTGTGGGGGCGGGTTGAAAGTGAAGAATCTTTTCTTGATCAATTTGTTTGTCCTTATTTATTCTCAATAAATCCCATTTTAACAGCCTGGAAAAGTTTAAGTTCTTGAAAATCTTATATATAATAGGACAGTGATAGAACTATGAATAAAAAACTTTTAGCAACAATTTTATTTCTTGGAATTGTCGGATTAAGTGGTTGTATTCAAAAAGATACTGGAACATTAGCCATAGAAATCACAGATGCTCCTTCCGGTTTAAACATACAGAAGGCTTTAGTGACAATATCTGATGTAGAAGTACATTTAGCCGGCTCTGGCGAAGATGAGAATACAACAACTGAAACAGGATGGGTCACAGTAGTTAAAGAAGAAAAGACATTTGACCTGATAGCAATAAAAAATGTAACAGAGTTTTTGGGAAGTTCGGAATTAAAGGCAGGTAAATATACTCAAATAAGGCTGAATATTAACAAAGCTCTGGTGACAATTGATGGAACAGAACAAGACCTTACAATCCCATCTAAGACAATTAAACTGATTAAACCATTTAATATTGTTGCAAACCAGACAACAGCACTAATTCTGGATTTTGATGCAATGGAATCTATCCAATCTACAGGAAAAGATAAGTATGTCATGAAACCGACTATTAAAGTAATACAAAAATAATTTTTTTTTCCACTTTTTCCGGTCTCTTCGTAAAAACCTTTATATTCACAAACGACTATTTTCATTTCATGGACAACAGGGGCCTGGCTGGCGCATTCATGTTCGTTGGCGGAGTGCAGTTCGCAATAGGAATGGTTCTTGCAGAAATTTTCTATCCTGAATATAGCGTATCCGGGAATTATATAAGCGATCTGGGGGCTACGTGCCGCGAGACCTGCAAGATATATCAGCCTTCTGCTTTTATTTTTAATACATCTGCCATTTTCCTTGGAATATTTATTCTCCTGAGTTCGTATTGCATCTGGCTTGAATTTAAAAACTATTTGATATCCATTCTCATCGGCCTTTCAGGACTGGGAGCGCTCGGTGTCGGGTTGTTCCCTGAAACAACAGGTACTCTTCATTTGATCGTATCGCTCATTACTTTTCTCTTTGCAGCTTTGTCAGCAATAGCAGCCAGGAATTTTGTGAAATCGCCTTTTACTTTTTTCTCAGTGTTCCTGGGGATAGAAAGCTTAGCAGCTCTTGTTTTATTCGGATTGGAATATTATATGGGGCTTGGCTCCGGAGGAATGGAAAGGATGATCGCTTATCCTGTCCTACTCTGGGCGATCGGGTTTGGGGGATATTTGATGCATAACCAATAATTCATTTATAGTAGAAATAAAAATATATATATATATAAAAAGGAACTATCATGGAAAACCAGATAATATGGCTTAACAGGAAAGAAGTGGAGTCACTTCTTGACATGAAAGGGACACTAAAAGTCGTGGAAGAAGCGTTCAGGCAGCATGGGCTAAAGAAAGTGCAGATGCCTCCGAAGCTTTATCTTTATTTTAAGAACCACAATGGAGACCTGCGGACAATGCCGGGATATCTTGAAGAGCAGGATATCACTGGCGTAAAGATAGTGAATGTCCATCCCGATAACCCCAAAATTGGGCTGCCAACAGTGATGGCGCTTGTAATCCTGAATTCTACTGAAACAGGCGCGCCTCTTGCTATTATGGACGGTACTTATCTTACCGATATGAGAACAGGCGCTGCCGGGGGCGTAGCCGTGAAATATCTTGCCCGGAAGAATGCAAAAACAGTGGGTTTTGTGGGAACCGGGAACCAGGCAAGAAGCCAATTGATGGCGATAAATGAAATTATAGATATCCATGAGATAAAAGCCACAAGCGCCTCTGAAAAACAGACGCTTGCATTCAAGGATGATATGGAATTAAAAATAGAGTGTGAAATCACGCCTGAAAAAACCATTCGAGAGGTGTGCGATTGTGATATTCTCGTGACTACCACTCCTTCAAGACAGCCAATCGTAATGAACGAATGGATCTCCGAGGGGACTCATATTAATGCGATAGGCGCAGATGCACCAGGAAAGGAAGAGCTTGACCCGTTGATCCTGAAGCGGGCAAAGGTCATTGTGGATGATATCCAGCAGGCATCACATTCAGGAGAGGTCAATGTACCAATATCGAAGGGATCGCTCTCTGTAAAAGATATTTTTGGGGAACTTGGCGAAGTGATTATCGGGAAGAAGAAAGCAAGGATGAGAGATTCGGATATTACGGTATTTGATTCAACAGGACTTGCGATACAGGATATAGCGACTGCGGATATGGTGTACAGGAAGGCGCTGAAAGCGAATTTGGGGATGAAATTGCAGCAATTCTGATCTGAAACTTTTTGCCAGGAATTTCGTCTATCCGAATATTTTGACCTCAAGTTGGATAAAATTGACAAATAGCTTTAAAAGGAGTGAGCGAATATTATATAGTGGAAAAGTGGGAAAATGTTAAAAAATAAAACATATAGTAGATATTATCTTAGAATAGTAGTTGAAATAATGGTGTTAGCGATATTTTTACCGCTAAGGGATTACGCAGAAATAACATATCCAAATTAATTCACCTGCTTGTTTGAATCTGAAGGCAGAAGTGAATAATTCCATCGCTCATGTAAATGAAAACGTTGCTATATGATTATCGTAATTCATAGTGTTAAAATTATATAAATCTGTATAAGGTTGTATATATCTTTGCTTGATTCTATATTGCAAACTGATCCGGACAAAAA
>JBAQLI010000201.1:0-3984 GCA_049301735.1 Candidatus Methanoperedens sp. | reverse complement strand
CCAATGTTCATCCCCCCTTTGGAATTTTGTGATTAAAATAATAATGGGGGGATGAACAATATAAATTTTACTGCAAGTATAAAAAATAGTTAAATTTATAAGGCAAACCTATGAATTGGTAACCACCGGTATGATTAACTAGAGTTAAGGTTAATGTCCAGATACCTGTTGGGGTAAAACTGATAAACATTTCATCATGGTTATAAAAAATAACAACTCCTCTACATTATGAAATTTGGTATATAGTATTTCATGTTGTACTATGGATTTACCCCAGAGGGTCAGTGGACATTAACCCTAACCAATCAAAATACATATTTTATTTCGCTATTTTTTTAAACGTTAAATTGCACCTATAGGAGCTTTCTTGAATATCTTCCTGAGATAAGACGAATAATTTAGACTACCATTGTTATAGAAAATTTCAATAGGCAGATACGAAAAATCACAAAAACAAAAAGTTCATTCTCAACAGATGGTTGACAATGTTTATGTGCGATTGGAGCATTATACCCCTACTAGGAGTAATTTTCACTGAAAAAATTTTCAAAATCACTATGCTTATAGCTAATGAACCCAAAAAACAGCTAAAAAACTGTGGGTATACATCAAAATTTGGTGTTTTGACGTCAGTTTTCTGAATATTTCCTCAAATTTGAGGACAATCCATATTATATATAGTACGTATGTGATTATATTTAAACATTACGTCAATTGATATTGATTTTATTGAAAAAAGTGTATACATACATTTAATAGATTATATAAATGTACCAGCCAGAGAAGCAGTATCGGCGGGGGTTGAGATTCAAAGGAAAACTGGTTTTAGAAGTATGAAATACCAGAGGTAATTTTAGAAAATGATGCTATTGCCCAGATTCCGCACATCTTCCATTTGAAAGTTCAATCTTGGAAATATTACAAAGGTGACTGAGTTTGGTTTTAATATTACATAATAAAACAACGATAATATATAATCTGTTATATAATAAATTGTTTTATACAGTTGAAACTTAACAATTATGTAACTTATAAAAACCGTCATGCTGAGAAATTGTAATAAAATGAGAAAAAAGACAGAGAGATGTGCGGAAAGTAGGCTATTGTTACTGATTTTTTTGAAAAAATTAGTTCTCAAAGATGGGTTATACTGAACCAGTTAAGGTCTGTTTCGGTGAAAGGGTTGATACATATTTATAAATATAAAGGGATATTCATATGGATAGTTTCAGCAAATTTGATTACACTCCCGGAATACCACTTTACGCTATAGTTTTATTCCTACGAGGATAGCCTATTTATGGCTGCAATCATTGCTTGAACAGAAGCCATTATAATATCCGTGTCGACTCCATGGGCTGTTGCTGTTTTGTCTCCTTTACCGAGTTTTACTCTAACATCGACAACGGCATCAGTACCACCTCTTATAGCGTCTACATGATAATCATCTAAGGAAATATCCCTAAAGTTAATGTCTTGACTTTTTGAGAAAGCGTTTGTTAGGGCTTCGAATGCCGCATCTACAGGTCCATTTCCTTTACCAGATCCAACCAGTATCTTATTGTCATTAACCATCAACTTAATTAAAGCATGAGGTATAACAGTGCCAGCGACTACTGTAAGTTCTTCGAGCTTGATTTTGGATTTCTGGATAGCAAGTACTTTCTCTACGATTTCCTGAAACTCAGTGTCTGCAATGTGTTTTCCTTTAGCACTAAATTCTTTTATTTGAGTAACAATATCTTCAATTTGTTTGTCACTGGCATTAATGCTCCTTTCCTTTAATAAAAGAACCACAGTGCTCTTGCCCGCATGTTTACCAAGTACGATCCTGCGTTCACGTCCAACGACTTCAGGTTTTATTGGCTCATATGTGGAGGCGTCGGCAAGAAGACCGTGAGCATGAATACCTGCTTCATGGGTGAATGCATTTCCACCAACTATTGCCTTGTTAATTCCTACTTGGATACCAGTTAATTTGCTCACCAAGCGAGATGTGGGATATAATTCCTTCAAATTAATTCTTGTTTTGTAGTTATATAAAGACTCAAGTATCATGACAACTTCTTCAAGCGAGGCGTTTCCTGCCCTCTCCCCTAAACCGTTTATCGTAACATGCGCTTCTTCAGCACCTGCTCTCAATGCTGCAATCGTGTTAGCGGTAGCATAACCAAAATCATTGTGACAATGGATACTTATAGGCGCATCAAGTTTCGATAAATCACTGAAAATTTCATATGTCTTTTCAGGAACAAGCAACCCTACGGTATCGCAGAAACAAAGTCTATCTGCACCTGCTTCTATTCCGGCATTATACACTGAATGCAGAAAATCCATATCAGCTCTCGATGCATCTTCTCCACTGAGTTCCACGATTAAATCATGAGACTTTGCATATTCTGTCATTTCAACTATCATCGATAATACGGTCTCAGGATCCTTTTTTAATTTCTGGCGGATGTGAAGATCTGAAACAGGTGCAACAAGATGTATTGAATCAACATCACAGTCAAGTGCTCTATCTATATCTTCTTTGCGAATACGGCAGTAGCTACAAATTTCAGCATTAAATCTCTCATGCGTTATTTTTTTTAGTGTTATTTTTTTTATTGCAGCACGTTCCTCATTTGAAATAATAGCAGAACCTACTTCTATAATATCTACCCCAAGATTATTGAGCTGCTCTGCAATTAATAACTTGTTCTCAGGTGAAAGTAAAACTCCTGGTGTCTGTTCACCATCTCTCAGTGTTGTATCCAATATTTTTATATCATTAAATTTAATGAAAATTCCTCCTTTTCGTAATCAATCGATTAGCTTTCTACATTTTTCCTACATGCTTCATGGGTGAATGCATTTCCTCCAACTATTGCCTTGTTAATTCCTACTTGAATACCAGTTAATTTGCTCACCAAGCGAGATGTGGGATATAATTCCTTCAAATTAATTCCTGTTTTGTAGTTGTATAAAGACTCAAGTACCATGACAACTTCTTCAAGCGAGGCGTTTCCTGCCCTTTCCCCTAAACCGTTTATCGTAACATGTGCTTCTTCAGCACCTGCTCTCAATGCTGCAATTGTATTAGCGGTTGCATGACCAAAATCATTGTGACAATGGATACTTATAGGTGTGCCAAGTTTCGATAAATCACTGAAAATTTCATATGTTTTTTCAGGAACAAGCACTCCTGCGGTATCGCAGAAACAAAGTCTATCTGCACCTGCTTCTATTCCGGCATTATACACTGAATTCAGATAACCCATATCAGCTCTCGATGCATCTTCTCCACTGAGTTCCACGATTAAATCGTGAGATTTTGCATATTCTGTCATTTCAACTATCATCGATAACAAGGTCTCAGGATCATTTTTTAATTTTTGGCGGATGTGAAGAAATGAAACAGGTGCAACAAGATGTATTGAATCAACATCATAGTCAAGTGCACTATTTATATCTTCTTTGCAAATACGGCAGGAGATGCAAATCTCAGCATTAAATCCCTCATGCGTTATTTTTTTAATTGCTATTTTTTTTATTGCAGCACGTTCCTCATATGAGATGATTGCAGAACCTACTTCGATAATATCTACCCCAAGATTATCGAGTTGCCTTGCAATTAATAACTTGTTTTCAGGTGAAAGTAAAACTCCTGGTGTCTGTTCACCATCTCTCAGTGTTGTATCCAATATTTTTATATCATTAAATATAATGAAAATCCCTTCTTTTCGTTATCAATCGATTAGACTTCCATACATTTTTCCTATTAGAAAAATCTATCTACAAATTGCCCAGAATACAGAAAAACAAAAAATATGAAATATTCTCTGAGATGGCCAGAATATTTCTTAGTATATATCGTATCCCCTTCAAATTAAATGGTAAAAATAAAAATATAATTCACTGAATCTTTTGTAATATACACTTTTTTTGATTATTACCAAGCAATAGCCTTCATGCAAATACAAATATACAAATACTAAGGAA
>JBAQLI010000200.1:0-2271 GCA_049301735.1 Candidatus Methanoperedens sp. | reverse complement strand
GAACGATTGGGCTACCGAATATAACGTATTATTCGATAAACTATATTTTGATACTTCATCCTGGGATCATCTGGCAGTTCTAACCATTAATTTAACAAATCTATATTCGTTCCCTCCCAGGGATTATCAGACATCCTTTACGATAAGGTCCGGCGGTTCTGGCGGTGGAGTTGTATCTTTTTCCCGTCTTGATAATAAAGTTCATTGGGCTTTTAATGATAATGCCGTAATTACATCTACAGATATCGTTTTATCATACGACATAAACATATTTACAGATCTTGTTCGCATAAACAATTTAGTTCAATACTATAAGGATTGCAGTCCTGATGCAAATGAACCAGCTTTTGTACGTGTCGAAGAAGGGGGCTGTTATATCGGAAGCGATGACGATTATGATGGCACATATGATGCAACCTATGAAACATCAGGATCGAAGAGTTCAACTATTCCTTATATTGTTACCTACTCATCAAACTCAACAAAAACATATTTTAATTTCACATACAGTAAACCCGATGTATTATATCGTGTAATTATTCAGGATTCATCAAAGAAGCCCTATTATGATGAAATGGGTTTTACATCCGGAAGCACCGTATCTGTTGTCAGGGAATATGGAAACGGAATCTACTTCAATGTAACTTCGTTACAGGGGAAAAACCAGGTCATAACAATAAATGCAACTGAGGAGTCATATCAAATCCCATCGATCGGCGCGCCGAATATAACCAGTTTCAGCCCCGCTGCTTCCACAGTAAAAAATACTGCCGGTGAAAAAAGGACATTTAGCATCACAACCGATCAGACTGCAAATATTGTGTGGTCTCTCAATAATGCACTGGTTCAGACCGACAGCAGTGTAACCCTGTCGAACTATGTCAACGCCAGTGCATCACAGGGCACGTGGATCGTAACTTCAATTGTCAATAATGCAAAAGGTAGTGCCATACAAACATGGGTGTGGGTTGTTGAACCTGCAAGGACACTCGATATTCTTGCATATTACAGGGAACTTGGTGATGATCCTGGCACAGTGGAGTACGCTGACATTCAACAAGCAATAGATGACTGGAGAAGCAAAACAGTACCGGCTGGATATGCGCATTCAATAACATACCAGAAGCTTCTAACTTTAATTTATCAATGGTTATAATTATGGAAAATAAAAACATTGTATTGACTTTATCTTTGCTGATAATCGTTATTTTCAGCGGATGCATTGCGAAAATCGCAGGTAATGAGACATTATCCAATACTGATCATATCGGAAAGGATGTTTATTCCAACAAAACTCTCATGTTTGAAATGAAGATCCCTTCCGGATGGAAATCTGATGTTATGTGGCAAGTACCCTATGGTGGGGTAATTAATTTTGTTAATGACAAATACCCATGGTGGCCGTCGGGTGATGATGGCGCCATAAGGCTTGATCTGCAAAAGTACGGCACCCTTTCCATAGTTAAGGTGAGTATGGATACACAATTAGTCCCTATCGGGTACACTCTGGCGTATGCACGTTCACAGGAATTGAAAAGAGAAGAGGGCATTACCTATGAGGGAGATACGACACTCGGTGGAGAAAAAGCCTGGGAGATCATCAGGAAATACAGGACTGTCGGGGACTTATACCAGCGAGATATATATGTGATTCACAAAAATAGGTTGTATGTATTGCGCTTTCAGGTCATCAGCACCGATGCCGAAAAACGGGATAATGTGACTGCCGAACTTGAAAACAATTTCAATGGGATTTTTGAATCGTTTAAGTTCATAGATTGACTGCGCCGGGGTCTTGATGACCCCATACCCTGATGCTATAGGAATAAACCGGCGAGAATATGGTGTCTGGGCATTCGCCTAGAGTCAGGGATTGTGCTGGCGCAGGAACAGACAAAATACTGAAAATTTACTTTCTGGATACCACATCTGGGAGCAATGTGAAGCCGTCAAATTAGCTATTTGGTTTAAAAACCTATCTCTTTTTTAGCTATGACCTGATTTTATCGTGTAGAGATGGTATTTCACCGCTAGGATTTAATACTTTGTAAATTCTTTTTTTATGAAAGAATTTATAAAAGTGTTTAAAGGAGTCTCATTCACAGACTCCCTTAAAAACTATATAGGCTTAAGAAATGTCTCGCTATGCCAATTTTTATTTTTCCTAAACATAGAGGACATTGCACAGCAAATAGAAAACAACTTCTACAGCGATAAAGATTGGCATTTCAGGTATAATGTATCGGCAATGATCAAATTTGCCGTAGTAAA
>JBAQLI010000199.1:0-2518 GCA_049301735.1 Candidatus Methanoperedens sp. | reverse complement strand
TTTGTACTGATATTTGCAACCGGTGGTTTCATGTTAAACTCCGCCATCGGCGGCGCCTCACCGGGGTCTGGGGTCGCAACCCCAGCGCAATATCCCTGAGATTGACCGAAAGTGTTAATAGTACGCTCATCTGCGGTTAATATTTGGTAGAAATACGCAGGAGGCGCTGGCAAGATGAAAGAGGGCGCGCTGCACGAACTCCCAGGAGGCTGGGTGAGGGAATATTTGGATAATATTTCTCTTAAAATTACTGACGGAGAACATTTTCGACCAAGAATTATATCAAGTGGAATACCTTTCCTATCTGCAAAAGACGTTAGGGATGAAGGTATTCTCTTAGATGACGCTTTCTGTATTAGCGAAGAGGATGCAAAAAAATTTAGAAATAAATGTGACCCCGAAATTGGAGATATTTTGATAGTAAGCAGAGGTGCAACTGTTGGCAGAAGTTGCATAGTCACTAATGATAGAAAGTTTTGCCTTTTAGGGAGTGTAATATTAATAAAATTGCATTCTACACTTTCAAATAAATTTATTTCATATATTATTAAATCAACTAATATTAAAAAACAGCTTGTCGGTCTAAGCGGATCAACCGCACAACAAGCCATATATATACGAGATATAAGAAAAATATCGATTTCTCTTCCCCCTCTCCCCGAACAACGAGCCATAGTCTCCAAAATCGAACAGCTTTTCAGCGATCTGGACAACGGCATAGAAAACTTCAAAGAAGCGCAGGCGCAGTTGAAGCTCTACCGCCAATCGGTCTTAAAAGCCGCATGCGAAGGCAAGCTTGTGCCGATCGAGGCCGAACTTGCGCGCGCGGAGGGGCGCGACTACGAGACGGCGGATGTGCTGCTGGCGCGCATACTTAAGGAGCAGCGTGAGAAATGGAATGGCAAAGGCAAATACAAAGAGGCTGCAGTACTGGATATTAATGGACTGACGGAATTACCGGAGGGGTGGGTATGGGCGAATGTTGGAATGATTAGCGAAAAAATACAGTATGGAACTTCTGAAAAAGCAGGAGAGGATAATTCAGGGATTCCCGTTCTTCGAATGGGGAATATTCAAGATGGAAAGCTCATTTTCGAGAATTTAAAGTACTTTCAAAAAGATTGGCCTGAGCTAAGTAATTTTCTCCTCGAAGATGGGGATGTTCTATTTAACAGGACAAATAGTGCAGAATTAGTAGGAAAAACTTCAGTTTATAAAAATTGGCAAACTCCAACAGTATTTGCATCCTACCTCATAAGAGTTATAGTGATAAAAAGTGCCTATACTCCCGATTTTTTATCTTTCTTTATCAATTCTATTTTTGGGCGAAAATATATCGGTTCTGTTGTTTCACAACAGGTTGGTCAAGCAAATGTAAATGGTACCAAATTATCTAAAATGCCAATCCCTCTCCCTCCCCTCGCCGAACAGCGCCGCATCGTTGCCGAGGTTGAGCGCCGCCTCTCAGTAAGCGACAAAATGGAAGCAACCATAACAGAATCCCTGCAAAAAGCAGAATCTCTGCGTCAGAGCATTCTGAAAAAAGCCTTTGAGGGAAAACTGCTTAACGAAAAAGAGATGGAAGAAGCCCGAAACGCTTCTGATTGGGAGTCTGCGGAGAAACTGCTGGAGAGGATACGGCAGGAGAAAGCACTGATAGGAGAAAAGAAGAGAAATAGATAAAATGTTACAAAGTAATAATACTTTCGCACCGCGCATACTAAAATGACATATATCAAAAAGAGAATCTGTTTGATTTACCACAAGTGATTTGAAATGGATATTAAAAAAAGGATCCTGGAAAACCTGTCTGAAACTCAAAAATATACCCTATTACTCTTGAGTGCAAATAATTATGAGCCTGTCAAAGGCAAACTATGGTTTCAAAAAGAGCTTTTTCTCTTAGCCAAGAACAGTGATGAGCTTGCCGAACAAACCGATTTTGAAGCAGATTTTATGGGTCCGTATAGTGAAAGTGCCGATGAGGAGCTTGAGCAGCTTGAATTTGCAAAAGTTGTTGAAAACGAAGGAAATAAATTGAAACTTACTGGACTAGGCAGGAATATAGCGGAAATACTTGGAAAAAATACCAGCGAAGATGAGACGGAAATGATTGAAGATTTCAAGGCTGAGCTTAATGATCTAACCGAAGATGAATTACTTGGTTTCATTTACTATACTTATCCTGAAATGACCAAAGAATCTATAAAGATTCAAAAAATCAAACCAAAAAGAAAAAATATAGCATTAAGTTTGTATGCAAAAAGTAAAATTAGTCTTGGAAAGGCGCTGGAAATTGCAGAAATGAATATTGATAATTTTATTATAGAAGCAAAATTGAAAGGGATTCAAGTATATACTTAGGTGAAATATTTTCAAGATTATTAATGAATATAGTCGGTCATAGTCGATGCACCCGAAATTATTAGTACATATACGAACAATATATCCTTAATGTTATCAAGCAGCAAAAAAGGAAATAAAACTCTCAAACGTAAAGTCTTAACAGAAGAGCTTC
>JBAQLI010000198.1:0-28306 GCA_049301735.1 Candidatus Methanoperedens sp. | reverse complement strand
TTGTACTGATATTTGCAACCGGTGGTTTCATGTTAAACTCCGCCATCGGCGGCGCCTCACCGGGGTCTGGGGTCGCAACCCCAGCGCAATATCCCTGAGATTGACCGAAAGTGTTAATAGTACGCTTATCTGCGGTTCCATTTTTTCAGAATCCATAACTTTCAATATACTTTTAATTTATTGATAAAATCAATTGTTTTATGATGCTATTGTATCATATTATCTTATGTGTGCCCTTTTTCTATCATTCGATTGTTATTCGGGTTTCTTGAGGATGCATGATTACGTGTCTTCTCGTCACCGACCGCCGTTTTAGAAAAACTGGCATCAGCGAAGATGCATTAGATAGTTGAGGTTTATTCGTTGCTCCACTCTTTGTGAAATAAAAGGGGCACAGACCCAATATTAATGGTTGCATTTTCGGTGCTTCTGATGCCCTAAGTAAAATTGAAGATTGTAGAACTTGGGGGATACAGCTTTCTCAAACATTTTAAATATTTCCGAGTAATTTCTTACATAATGATATTAAACGATTCCCTATTACAGAACGGAACCGCATTGCTCACAAATGGCTCAATTAATTTAACTGTGAATGTTGTTGCGGAGAATTTAACTGGTAAATTAGTCACTGAAGCCTCCATATGGTCTCAAGGTCTTTCAATTCTTTCATTAATAATAGCATTTTATTCTATATATTTATCACAATTACAAGGTGCAAAAATTAAGTTAGTTGAAACGCCAAAAATTGAATTGGTTGAATTACAAAAAGAAAAATTCAATAATGAAAACATTCCTTCTACTTTGGATCTTAAAAAATTGGACATATTTTTCATTAATTCAGGTAATAGAGCTGGAATCCTGAAAAATGTTCAAGCTAAAATCCAATTAGAAGAATATGCGAAATTATGCTTAAAAGAACAAGCATCAGAAAGTATCAAATATGGTAATAACTCCGAAAATAATGATTTTCTAATAATTCTTGATAAAAGTGTAGGGCATGTTTTTATTGAAAACCTTTGTTTACAAGCTATCTATATACAAAAAGGAGAGCCTTTTGGAAATTTTGATCGGATTCAAGAAACTCAAAATTTAGTTGAAATGATAGATAAAATATTCGATATTCAAAGAACGAATTTAAAAAATTTGATTGATTTGATTGAGAAAAATCATAAATTAGGAAATTTGAAAGTTTCATATAAGTGCACAGGAAGGAAATATTTGTTTTGGGAAGAGATAAAGAATGAAAAATTGGATCTAAAAATAGAAGGAAAATATATTGAAACTGTTAAAAATTATCGAGAGCTACTAAATAATTGGAATGATTTGTCTCCAACCAATGAAGAAGTAATTTCCAAACTTATCAGCTTTTTGGATTATCGCTGCAAATCTATGATAGAACCAAATAGGGATGCTTTGCTGCAAATGCAAGGAATTGGCGCATTACCTCTCGACAGTTATATTAAATTGTTAGAATCGTTTTCTTTTGAGTACAATTTACTTAAAAAATGGGAAACGTCAAAACTATTTTCAGACAAATTATTTGATTTAATAGAAAAAATGAAAGATTATACAAAAATATATACTAAAGTCAGAATTAACTCTGCCCCTTATGAAGAATGGAATCAGTGTAGGATGGACTTACTGAGTCAATGTATTGATGTATTTAATCTAGCAGGTGTCATAATAGACAATTTGAAAATTGAAAGAGCAAATGTTAATTTGAAACAGAATTGGATATTTAGATGGTCATGACATAAATTAAATGTGTTTTGTCCATGCCTTTTTTTAGCTCAACGATTGTTATTCTTTTCGTGTCATCATGACGGATGCACGAAAGCACTATCGAAAGTCACAAACCCCTGACTTAATTACGATGCCTGTAGCTAGCGTTTTTAGCATGATGTAAATCCTGTGTTTCAATGTATTTACTTACAACATCCCTACATATCCATGGAAACAGCTTGGCGCCCAGAGATGCTCATCACAAAACTCCTTGAAATGAGGAAATTCTTCCTTCAATCATAAATCAATATGCGGATTCAGATCGCACCCCGTGCACGGCAGGCACATTGTCTTTGCCTTACTTGCATCAAGCCCGTATTTATCAAGTATCCTGCGTGACATTTTCGCAAGTTTGAGCAGCCTTTGCGCTGTCGGGCGCTCGGCTTCCAGTTCACCAAACCGTAGTGGATGCACACCAACAGCGCGGATTATCGGGATCACGCCCATTTTCGCAAGTATCTCGTAATTCGTTTCAATTGTTTCATCTGTCTCCCCAAGGCCAGCAATGAAGTTCGTATAAACATTATTTTTTCCGAATATTTTGACAGCATCCTTCAGGCATTCGAGCGTAAAATCAAGTGGAGGCTTCTTGCAGTATTTCTCATAAAGTTCCCTGTCCATGGTCTCAACATTGTATTTGACTTCACTTGCTCCCGCTTCTTTCAATATGCGGGATGAGTCCTTTGTTGGATAGACAGAAACGCCTATCGGAACATTGTATTTCTTCAGTTTTTTAACCAGGTCTGCCGCACGTTCCACTTCTTTTTCAGGTGATACTTCAACCCCTGATGTCAGGGAAATTCCTTTCATCCTGCCCAATTTGAAGGCTTCTTCTACAAGCGCCAGCAATTCTTCTGAAGATTTGACCTTTCCATTTAATTTCGGGACAGGGCAGAATTTGCAATCATAGATGCAGCGCTCACTCATTGTAATATATGCCTGCTCAGGACAATGTATGAGTTCTTCCTCGATCGTTCCTCTCACGAACTCCTTCCCGCCTTTTATGATCACGATATCGCCATTATCTTTAACCGCGCGAAGCGGTGAGCCTTCATCTACAACTAGCCGCACACGGTGACTGCCTGATTTGAAGAAAAAAGCCTTGCCTCCGGCGCCCGGTCCTGCTGTTGGGATGGTCAGCCTTCCAAGAATCGATGGGTCAATATCAATTGCCCCGATAGAAATGAGTTCAGCCTTGATCTGCGCATTCATTTTCATAGTGCTTTCAATTCCTTGAAATCCATGATCGTTGATATCGGAAATGTTGCCACATTAATTCCGCTTTCCTCAACGGCTGCCATGATATTTGTCCCCGCATATACCACAACTCCTACTTTTCCAGAATCAACAGGCGCATTGAGCACCGACATTCCTGGTTCCCCGATCCGGGTAATATCAGCGATCCCTATACTCATTGCAGATTTCAAAATTTTTTGAGCTTCCAGGACAGACGACATCGGGATCTCACGAAGGTTTGCAAGAAGTCTTCCTGAACCCGTATCAACAGCATCAAGCACATGTGTCATTTTCTTTGAGATAAAGATCTTCATAGGATCAATAGATGTACCATTATAAAGAATAATATCCTCAAAACCTGTTGGCTTCCTGTTTTTCACATCCAGTAATCCCCCATATTTCGGAGTAACAGGAATGCCGTTTTTTAGCAAAACCCCGTCGATCGTTATGCTGCACATAGTGGCAATTCCAATTTTGCCTTCAGGGATATTGATATTGATATCAGAATTGGAAGTCTCTTCCTCCATTATTTTTACAAAAGGACTAAAACAATAACCTTCACTTATCACATGCTGCATGACCTCAAGAGTTTCATCGATATCTTTTTTATCGATGATCGAAGTATTGATGATCACATTTCCCTGCCTGGTCTTAAGATCAAAAGTCGTATCGTAAATGAGTTTCTCTATTCTTGTTATAATAAAACCCATCCTGTCCCCGACAAGTGCATTTTCAAGTTCCTTTGTCCCGCGCTCTGTGATAATCCTTCCGTCATAACCCTGGCGTTTAGTGAGGCCGCGCTCATCAAGGATGCGGAGATGATAACGGACACCCCTTTCTCCAATGGGGTATCCGCGCTCGTTCATCTTGTCGGCAATAAGCCGCGCCCCTATGGGCTCCTGGTTCTCATGGAGTATCCGCAGTATCTCTATGAGTTTTCTTTGAACCATTGAGTCTATAGTTGTTGTGTTCATTCGTCCTGTTGTAATATGTCTCCTGCTTATATAATATTCAGGTAGCGGTTAATTTCCCAGTCATGTACGCTTATCCTGTATGCATCCCATTCTGCTCTTCCAAGTCTCATGAAATCCTCGTAGACATGTTCTCCGAGTGCATCTTTTACTACGTTGTCGGTTTCAAGGTTATCTAGCGCTTCCTTAAGACTGCCAGGAAGGGATTCAATCCCATGATTTTTGCGTCCTTCATCATCAAGATGGAACAGGTTGAGTGTTGTTGGCTCACCAGGATCGATCTTGTTTTCAATACCGTCAAGTCCTGCCATAAGGATCACAGCAAAGGATAGATATGGGTTGCAGGATGGGTCAGGACTCCTGAGTTCAACGCGCGTGCTCATGCCTCTTGCTGCCGGTATGCGTATCATGGATGAACGGTTGGCCCCTGACCATGCGATATACACCGGGGCTTCATAACCCGGAACAATCCTCTTATAGCTGTTAACAATAGGATTTGTGACAGCAGTAAATGATTTAACATGTTTCTTCAGGCCGCCAACGAAATATCTTAAAGTATCGCTGACTTGCATATCCTTTGATTCATCGTAGAATGCATTTTTTCCATTCTTAAATAAAGAGATATTTGTGTGCATACCTGAACCGTTAATACCAAAGATTGGTTTTGGCATGAAAGATGCATGCAAATCATTTTTCTGCGCGATGGTCTTGGTAACGAACTTGAAGGTAATGACATTATCCGCTGTCTTTAATGCGTCGCCATATTTGAAATCTATCTCATGCTGCCCTATAGAGACCTCATGATGAGAAGCTTCAATGTTGAATCCCATGTTCTCAAGGGCTACTACTATATTCTGTCGTATCTCTTCAGCCTGGTCTATGGGAGGAAAGTCAAAGTAGCCTCCGAAGTCATGGGGGATAACGGTTGCCTGCCCGTCTTTTCTCTTGAAGAAAAAGAATTCAAGCTCAGGCCCGGTGTTCATTACAAAACCCTTCTTGGCGGCTGCCTGTATTGCCCTCTTTAAGACATAGCGTGGGTCGCCTTCAAAGGGCTTTCCGTCCGGCCTGTAAACATCGCATATTATCCTTGCCACCTTTCCGCCGTTAATATCCCATGGAAGGATCATGTAAGTGTTATTATCAGGTTTCAGGATCATGTCAGATTCCTCTATCCTGACAAATCCCTCGATCGAAGAACCATCAAATGCTATTCCTGATGTAAGGGCTTTTTCTGCCTGTGATACAGGTATGCCCACATTCTTGACCATTCCGCCAATGTCAACAAACTGGAGTCTTAAAAACCTGACCTGATTTTCCTCTATGGATCTTAATATATCTTCATTTGTAATTGCCATGTTCATCACTTATCTTTTCATTTTCACTTTATTACTATCTATTATTATAAATCATTCTGTGTTATGATTAAATCCTTTTTACCTATCCCGCTTTGCCAATTTTGCCTTTTCGTGATACTTGACGCCGGAAACTTATCCGTTATTGGTTTTACCATTTTCTTTTCTCCTTTGGTTTTATGGTCCCACATATCCTCATCTGGTTTTTTAGATTCGTTTACAATCAAACAACGTTTACAAGTTTATACCCAACTTGAGAAATAACTCAAATGAAGGATATGTGAGACCGACTATAGGCTACCGTTTATACACTTATATACTTTTCTATTGTTAGTGGGTGCAAAATCTTTTGGTGTTTGATGAACGCAGATACGCTATCACAAATCCGCGTTTATCGGTGTCCCGATTACCCTTCGGGAGCGGGGATCCACATCGACTGCCACGCCAGTCGATTGCGTGCACGTATGCCCGCAGGCATACGTGTCTGCGCCCTTCCGAGACGCGCCTCGGAATCTGCGGTTTCTTATTTTCAAATATTTCATGATAGCCCCAACACCAAACGTTTTGACAACCTCTATTGTTACATGATCACATCGTAAACATGAACTGCGTTGTTGTTGGAAGTTCTTTTCGTACTTTCCTGAGGTAGGGATAGTAGAAGGTCATGGAATCCTTAATTTCCTTTTTCTTAAGCTCTTCATCTTCATACAGGACTCTGTTTACTACCATGCATTCTACCCTTCCCGAAATCTTAATTGTGCCCCTTTCCATCGAGGAACTCATCTCAAGATATATGGGAAGCCTCAGTTTATCATACTCCCATTCAGGTATTATGGAAGCGATCTTTTCAAGTTCTTTTTTGTCAAATGAATGAGTTGAGCCGTCCAGGTTTTTTATGTTTGGCCTGTCCTCCCCAAGAAGTTCTTTGAGTGTTCTCCTTTTTGCGGGGAGATGCCTGTTCAGCGTCTGTATGAATTTCATGGAGATCTTTTTCTCGAAATTGTCTTCGTTGAACATGATTAATCCAGGTGCTTTGATTGTTATAGCTTTTTCAATTTAGTATACAATCAGGATTAACTATATATTTTGTCGGGGATGATATTAATCTGGAGTTGATCCCTTTGAATTTTAAGGTGGAAGATATATTAAGTGAAGGTTTTGATATTTACAAGAAACAGTTCGCTATATTTATTGTTGCCGCAGTGGTCGCAGCAATAGGTTCGATCTTAATAATCACGGCGCCTCCACTGCTTTTCGGTCTATACATAATGGGAAGGAAGATCATCCGCGGGGAAGGTGTGGAAATAAAAGATGTTTTCAAGGGTTTTGATTATTTCGCCGTAAGCTGGGTGATGGTTATTATTGGCGGCCTGGCAATAGTAGCCGGATTAATTCTTCTCATTATCCCGGGACTGATACTAATAGTCCTTTTCCAGTATGCCATTCCGATCGCGATCGGGGAGAACCTTGGGGCCATAGATTCACTCAAGAAAAGCTACAGGATCGGAAAGGATAATTTCGAATTCTCGATAATACTCGGTGTTATCCTGCTGTTGATCAATAGTATCGGGGCAGCTCTAGCTGTGGGTGAGCTCATAACATATCCATTTACTATAATATGCTTCTGGATAGCGACCCAGAAACTGATCGGAGAGAATAAGATTATCTGAATTTGATCTTATTTTAATTTTCCACTTTTTGCCGCAGCCACGATTATGGGAAGCGTGATCGTTGCATCAGAATAGACTGTCACAGACCTTGCATTCTCACCGATCTTACCCCATGAGCGCGCCTCATCAAGTGTTGCGCCGGAAAGTCCGCCGGTCTCAGGCCTGTCCATGGTGAGCTGTATCGCATAATCAAAAGAATGCGGAGTAACGAGCATAGATTGCAAAATGAAATTCTTGGGTACACCGCCGCCTATTATGACAACTCCGGCGCGTTTTGCCTCATAGCACCTGTCGATCAATCCCCTCATATCGGCAAAGACATCCACATTCAGTGGACGTGTCTGCTTATACAGCCATGCCTGCAATCCGATGATAGAATCCTGGATGGCAGGGCAATAAACAGGCACACCCATATCGTATGCACTTTTTAATATCGAGTTTTTGTCATCAAGTCTTTCGCCAATGTGCGAGAGAAGTTCAGTAATCGAAAGCTTCTCAGGGATCTCTTTGAAAATTGATTGTATTTTCTCTTCAAGATCAGTGAAATGACGTTCAGGCAGGAACACATCATATATGCGGTTGACTGCATCATGTTTTAACTGGATATCATCTGTTACATCAGTTCCTTTGTAATGGTGAAGGCCCATGGATTCTATTATATCATGAACAAGGTTGGCGCCGGTGCTGACGAGAATATCAATTTCCCGGCTCCGTATCATATCGCTTACAATATGCCTCATCCCCGCAGGTACCATAGCCCCGGCCAGACCGAAGAATTTTGTGCAATCCCTGTCATGTATCATTTCCCGGTATATGTCAACAGCTTCATAAATACGGCCTGCACCGAAAGCGCAACCCGAAAAAGAAGTAACAAGCTCGCTGACAGACATATTTTCCGTTATTCTTGCGGGAATAATTGGTTTATTAAGCTCCATATTGTTGTAGTAGTTATCTTTTGATTGTTTAGATTTACCGCTTCACCTGAAACACTTTACACAGGATAAAATGATATCCTTTTCCTTTGTCAATGATTTTGCAAGCTCGATCCCGCCTGGCAGATCATTTGCATGATGGATCTTTTTCGGGTCATTTTCAATGAATAGTTTCATCCTTTCCCCTACAAGTATGATGGCAGCAAGTTCATTTATATGCTTATGAATAAATCGGTCAACACCCGATGGATCAAGTCCTTCGCAAACTTCTTTTGCTTCTTCGCCAAGCACCATGACAATTCTTTTGCCATCGTTTTTTGAATAATCAAGCGCTTTTTCGGCTGTCCTGATATCCATTCCTGAGTTTGAGTTGTCGATGAGTATTCTTCCATCAAGTGATTTTTTTGTCATCCGCCCTTGTGCACCCTTAAATTCCAGTAATGTACGCTCAATTGTCCCAGGATCAATATCCAGGCCAAGAGCAGCAGCAATAGCACATACAAAGGCAGTTTTATAAGAAGTTATATCGTAATCTGCCGCTTCCAGGATATGGATATTACCATGTTTATTTCCAAGAAAATAAGCTATTGTTCCGCCTTTTGCACCCAGGCTCTCATAATAAACATTGCATGAAGCATTGACTGAATCGGTAAATGAGATAACATTAATATCCCTCCTGCATGCCCCGAAAAACCTCAAAGCATCATTATTTACAACAAGAACGCTTCCGGGCCTGGCATCAAGTATCATCCTGCGCTTAGCTTCACTTGCAAGCCTTGTGTTATTGGCGATCTTATAATCATTTGCTATCGTGGTAATTATACCGATATCGGCAGAACCTGTCCCGCCAAGTGAGATCTCCGATATGAACACGTCGAATTCAATTCCTGCATCATCAACAGCATCAAGCGCTGTGAGAATGCTTGCTGGCGTTATGCTCAATCCTTTCCTGATTATTGTTCTTGTACTCCAATCTTCAAGACCCCTGCTTGTATGTGAGACTACTTTTTTTTCCCTTGATAAAATATCTGCCAGCAGGATCGCAGTACTTGTTTTGGCTTTTGTACCGGTCAGCTCAATAAGAGTTTTGTTCTTTAAGTCGTATCCTGATAATATCTGCCCGACTACTTGATGATGGGATAAAACCGGGATCTTATTCGCTGCTGCGTCCAAAAGCATAGGATAATGGGAATCAAGGTGCACCGGGGCTACTATAAAATCAAAATCCGATGCTTTTAAGGTTAAGGATTCCCTTGAAGTTTTGATCCCCTCACTTTCAAGTTCATCCAATAATTCAGGACTGAGCTTCCTGTACACATCTATAGCAGTCACTGATCCTGTGATTTTCTTTAACTTCCTGGCTATTACAGCCCCGCCATGTGTCAGATCAAGTACAGCAATCCTGGATGAACTATTAAATAGCATCAATTATTAAACATTAATTAGAGGAAATGGCTTCATTAACCCTCTTGTATGCCAGCTCTGCGACCAGTTCATCAACACCCAGAGGTTCTGAATAAATAAGTGCAATATCTTTGCCATCAATTTTTATCATGGTTTTCCGGGATTCCTTGCTTATGCCAAGGATCTGGGGAATATCTTCCATTGTATGTACGCCATGTGCCAGGAAAATGGGAACAGCTACTATTTTAGAAACTCCGGTCCCTTTGAAACCATCAAGCCCTTCCTTCATTGTCGGGGTATTCATATTCATAAAACCGATCCTGACCACAACATCCTTATATTTTTTAGCGATCAGGTCCGCAACTCCACTGACTACCTCTTTATTATGCGGATGTCTGCTTCCATGTCCAAGTGCAAGTATTCCAATTTTTTCAGTCATATAAATCCTCATTTGATCGTGATAATTGATTTCGGGTTTTTATGGTAGTGGCATCTTATAACACTTTTGGAATGCATTAATTTAAATCTCAGAAAGTATATTCACCGGAACTTATGCGAATTGTTATATTAAGACTCGGCCACCGCATCCAGAGGGACCAGAGAATAACCACTCATGTAGCACTTACTGCCCGCGCCCTGGGGGCCGAGGGCATGCTCCTTGATTCTGACGACAGCGGCATTGAAAAAAGCCTGCAAGAAGTAGGAGCCAGCTGGGGCGGCTCATTCTATGTCAAAAGGATCATCAGCTGGAAAAGCGAGATAAAAAAATGGAAAGATGCCGGAGGAAAGGTAATTCATCTTACAATGTATGGTATTAATCTTCCCGATGCAATACCTGAAATTACAGCCGATGCCCTGATGATCGTGGTGGGCGCTGAAAAAGTCCCACCTGAAATATATAGTCTTGCTGACTGGAATGTTGGCGTGGGGAACCAGCCGCATTCCGAGGTTGCAGCCCTTGCCATAACTCTTGACAGGCTTCAGGCTGCATCAGGTAAAGATGCCCTGAGGACACAATTTCCGGGCGGAGAACGTCAAATAATTCCGCACATGGCAGGAAAAGAGGTAATAAGCAAAATAAAATGATCAAGAAAGTCCTCATGATCGGCAACAGTGTCCGCAATATAGCTTGCTCTGCAAAAAAAGCAGGATATATTGTTTATGCTCTTGACAGATTCGGGGATGTGGATATGCAAAAATGTGCAAATAAGGCGCAGCTTCTTGGAAATAAGTCCATGAATGAATTACAGGATGTGGTTGAATCGTTTGGGGATGTTGATGCAATAATCCTTGGATCGGGTTTTGAAACTCTGAATTTAAAAAATACATTGAATAACACACCGAAAATCGCAGAGGAAGCCGCAGATAAATTAAAGTTGCCTGAGAAACTGAACTCATTGGGTATCCCCCACCCGATTACAGAACCCATCGATAAAGCAGATGGCTTAGATTTCCCGCTTATGATAAAACCACGGGAAGGGTCGGGGGGTATGAGGAATGTCATAGTCAGGAACGAAGCTGAAATTAATAATTTTAGAGATAAATTTGACTCACATGATTTCATAGCCCAGGAATTCATTGAAGGAGTACCCTGCAGCGCCTCATTAATAAGTACCGGGGATGATACCGTAGTTGTTGCTTTGAATGAACAGTTAATAGGGATCCCGTGGCTGACAAGAGTGCCATTTGCATATTGCGGTAATATCACACCATTCCATACAAAATTCAAAGAAGAAATGATGCAATACGCAAAGCAGATCGCCATTGAATTTAAGCTTCGGGGTTCTAACGGTGTGGATTTCATGATGACCGATAAAGGCATACAGGTCCTTGAGATAAATCCGCGTTTCCAGGGAAGTCTTGATACTGTTGAGCTTTCAACGGGACTGAATATTTTTGATGCGCATGTAAGATCATTTGAAGGGGAACTTCCGCAATTAAGAGAGTCGGGGTGTTTTGCTGCAAAGACCATTATTTTTGCAGAAAAGGAATTGGTGATCACCAAAGAAATCTCGGACATTCTTATAAAATGTATGAGTGATGGGAAAGCCGTAGATATTCCACAAACAGACCTCACGATCCATCCCGATGAACCCGTAACGACTCTACTTGCAACAGCCCGGACTCGCAGGGCGGTTTTTGATAAAGTCAGACAATCTTGCGAATTGATTAAAAGAAGAACGGAAGTTTAAAGTCATAATAAAACAATAATAATATGGTGAATTTTCTGGTTGATTTAAACGATCCCGTTATTAAAGGTTATCTAATAAATCTTGTAGGTGAGGAAGGGTATAAAGTAGTTGCGAATATGCCCGAAGGTGAGGTCACAGATGAAAAGATAGCCCAGGCTACTGGTGTTTTATTGAATATCGTTCGGCGTACCCTTTTCATATTATATGAGAACAGGCTTGCTGGTTATCGCAGGGAAAGGGATACAGACAGCGGCTGGTTAACATATCTCTGGAAACTTGACCTGAGTAATTTAAACCGCCAGCTCGAACTTGAAGCGAAGAAGCTTTTAAAGAACCTCAAGACAAAACTCGAATATGAAGAAGATAAAGTATTTTATATCTGTGAAAAACAGGATGGCAGGTTCCTGTTTGAAATAGCGGCTGAAATGGAATTCAAATGCCCTTTTTGTGGTGGTGAATTGATTTTCGAGGAGAATGAACCTGTAATAGATGCATTAAAACAAAGGATCATAAAGCTTGAAGATATGACTTCCTCTTCAGGTGCAGCTGCTTGAATGAAAAAGATGCGATTGATTTATTGATACGATCGGGGTGCTCTGCTGATGTTATCGAACATTGCAGGGCTGTAGCGGATTATGCAAAAAAGATCGCTATAAATATCCGGGAAAATGCCATACACAATGGACAACCGGTACAGATCGACATTGACGCTGTTTTCGTGGGGGCTTTGCTTCATGATATTGGACGGTCAAAGACACATGGCATAGGTCATGCTGTAGCAGGTGCTAAAATTGCACTTGAGAATGGACTTGATGAAAAATTAGTAAAGATCATTGAACGGCATATCGGCGCAGGGATTCCGAAAGAAGAAGCAAAAGGTCTTGGACTTCCTGATAAGGATTATGTGCCTGTAACTATTGAAGAGAAGATCGTTGCTCACGCGGACAACCTTATTTTTGGCAAAGAGGTCGGAACAATGGATGAACTTATCCTGAATTTAAGTAAAAAAAAGCTAGATGAAAGAGTTATCGATCGGTTTATCGTATTAAACAATGAAATATCAGCTATGATGATTTAGCTGCGCTTTTGCTTAATGCGCTCTCTACAATATCCACATACTCTTCTTTTAAAGAATATACTATTGGGGTTTTATATGATTCCTTGTATGCATGCAGTATCCCCAGTTTTGAGTGAATATAGCCCATTGTTGAAGCAACAGCGCTGAATGAAATCTTGAATCTCTTGTTCAACTCTTTAAACAATTGGTCAACAGTGAGTCTTTTTAATCGTAACAGGATATCGATTATGAATTTCCTGATACCATCAATATCAAGCTCCAGATACACTTCAAGCCTTCTTTTTATTCGTACCTTTAGTGAGTCCATTCCTATATCCCTTATCTATACTAAAAAACCTCTTTTATAATATATATACTTTTCTACATATACTCCATGATGTATAGTATATAGAAGATAATATACAATGTTCCTAATACACAATGTTCCTAATATACAATGTTCTTAATCAATGTTCCTAATATACAATGTTCTTGACAAAAAGCAATTATACCATGACCTCCACTAACTACAACGATAATTATGCCAAACAGAACTGCAATCTTAGAAACCACGAAAGGAACTATAAAATTTGAACTTTACGAAACTGAAGCACCGATCACTACAAAGAACTTCATAGATCTCGCGCAAAAAGGGTTCTATAACGGGCTTACGTTCCACAGGGTCATACGCGGTTTTATGATTCAGGGCGGATGCCCGAAAGGAGATGGAACAGGCGGCCCGGGATATTCGATACGTGATGAATTTCATCCAAAACTAAAACATACAAAAGGTGCGGTGTCTATGGCTAATGCAGGTCCCAATACGGGAGGGAGCCAGTTCTTTATCACAGAAGCACCACAACCCCACCTTGATGGGAAACATTCTGTATTCGGGCAGGTAAGAGAAGGTCAGAACGTGGTCGAGAGCATCAAAAAAGGCGACAAGATCATAAAAGTCACAATACAATAATTTTAATGACTCTAAGAATCGCATGGGGAATCACAGGCTGTGGCGATTATCTCAAAGAGAGCCTCGACATAATGAAAGAGTTGAGGCTTGAATATGATCTTGATGTCAGGGTATTTCTTTCCCAGGCAGGCGAGATGGTCGTAAAATGGTACAAGCTCTTTAATGACTTAAAAACGAGTTTTCCCAAAACGTATTCGGAAAAATCCCCTAATGTCCCCTTCCTTGTTGGGGATTTACAGCTTAAGAAATATAATTTTATCATTATCACACCTTCCACTTCCAATACAGTGGCAAAAATCGCAGCAGGTATATCGGATACCCTGCTCTCAAATGCGGCTGCCCAGGCTATGAAAGCAAAAGTGCCCGTATATATTTTCCCGGCTGACCAGACTAAGGGGGATATTGTCACAGACCTGCCCGGAGGCAAGAAATTGACGCTCACGATGCGGGATGTTGACCTTGATGCCGTAGAGAAACTGCGGAAAATGAAGGGAATAACTGTGCTCAGGAATCCGGATGAAATAAGAGCGGTCGTGCAAAAACATATCAAAAGCATGAAATAATTCTAAGTGTTTTATGTAGCATGCGCCATGTTTTTACAATTTTATATATCTTTTCAATTCAACTTGATCCCGGTCACACTCGAAATATTATTCTCCTGCATCGCAACCCCGATGGTGCGTCTGGCCGCCTCTATCATTGGTTTTCTCAGCGACACTACGATGAACTGCGCATTGCCTGCGGATTTCTGGATACGTCTTGCCACCCTTTCAGCGTTTACCCCATCAAGGAACATATCGATCTCATCAAATGCATAAAAAGGCGCAGGCCTGTACTGCTGGATGGCAAAAAGTAACGACAATGCGGTCAAACTCTTCTCGCCGCCAGACATGGCTTCAAGGCGCTGTAATGTCTTTTCGGAAGGCTGGGCTTTTATTGTCATTCCGCCTGTGAATGGCTCATCCGGGTTTTCAAGGAATAGCGAGCCTGTACCTTCGGATAATTCTGCAAAGACCTGCTTGAATTGCTCATTGACACCATTAAAAGTCTCCATGAAGGATTCTTTCTTGAGTTCCTCATATTTCTTGATGCGGATCAACAACTCTTCCCGTTCATTGAACAGTATATCGCGTCTTGATTTAAGGTCTTTTTGCCTGTTCTCCACCTCGTTATACTCATCGATCGCCCTCATGTTCACAGGTTCAAGTTTCTCCATCGCCCTTGTAAGCGCCTGTAATCTCTGGGTGATCGCTTCAGATGACGGTATCTCTTCATTCCGCTCTATTCCAAGCCCTGCAATCTCATTATCAAGCTTGATAATCTGCTCTGTCAATGCATCTTTCGTGGAATATAATGCCTGCAAATTCCTATCAATATCGATTTTTAACCTTTCGGTATCCAGGAGCCTGTCTTTTAAGGATGAGTGTTCTTTCTGTACCAGCGCCCTTTTATCCTGAAGCTCCAGGAGTTCCCCGCCCAATTCTTTTTCCCTTGATCTCTTAAGATTCAGGTCGGATTCAAAGGTCTTGATGCTCTCCTTCAAGCCATTAACCTTCAAGCGGTGTTCTTCTTTCTTTGTATCCAGTTCCAAAAGCCTCTGCCGCGTCTCATCGATCTTGACCTGGGCATATTTACGCTCAAGTGTTACTGCATTGATCCCTGCTTCAATGTCCCGGATTCTGCTCTCAAGCCTCTGGATATCCTCTTCAATCTGTGAAGCCCTGTTGTTAAGTTCAGGAACCTCAGAACCTTTCAATAATACTTCGATCTTACCAATTTCTTCAAGTATTGTATTGATCGCTGCATCTTTCTCTCGTTTTTGGCTTTCCACATTATCCATGTCACTTTTGATCTTAATGCGGGCAGCCTCGATTTCCTTAAGTTCCCTGTTCCTTGTTTCTATCACTTCAGTTAAACGGGTGCCGCGTCCCTCGATTTCAGCTAATTGCATCTTTAACCTTGTGGTCTCATTATCAAAACCAGCAGATTCTGACTTGATCCCGGAAAGATGTTCTTCCAGTGTTTCAAGTTTCTTTACAGCGGATTTTCGCCTGCCTTCATACTCTGATATCTGCTCTGCGATCTTCTTGATATTATCTTCTTCACCGCTTGCAAACGAAAGCCTTGATTTTATCGAACCGCCTGTCATTGCCCCGCCTTTTTCCAGGAGTTCACCATCAAGCGTCACCAATCGCTTATTTCCCATAAGCTGCCTTGCAGTCGTGAGATTTTCCGAAACAAGTGTATCCCGGAATACGTACCAGAACGCAGGGTCAAACTTTGCATCATAATTCACAAGATTGATAGCATAATCGATGATGCCTTCTTTTTCGGCTTTTGACATTTTTTGTGCCCCTTCCATCTTGTTAAGGGGCAGGAATGTCACCCTGCCAAGGCGTCGTTCTTTAAGGAAATTGATCGCCCGTGCGGCATCCTCATCAGAATCAACTACAACGGATTGTAAACGCGCGCCGGCTGCTATCTCAAGGGCAACAGAATATTTCTTATCCACTTTGCCAAGTTCTGCTATCGTGCCATAAATACCCGGCAATTCCTTATTCTTTCGGGCACTGAGAATTGCATCAACAGGCCCGCTGTAACTGATCTCAGCAGCAGCCCTGATCCTGGCCTCTGATTTTGCATACTCCTGGTGGAAAGTCCTGAGGGTATTTTCGATATCGGAAATCACGCTCTTTATCTGCACCCTGTTTTTCTCAAGGTCGATCAAATCCCGCGAAAGCTCACGTTTCTTGCCACTTATTTCTTCGATTCCCGCCTTTGCATTTGTAGCATCAAGACCAGCAGACTTCATTTTGGATATGGCATCCTCAATCTCAAGCTCCCTATCCCTGCTTTCTGATGACTTCCTGCGGGCAGAATCAAGCAGGCGGTCTTCTTCTCGCATCAATTCATTTTTTTCATTCTTCAGGGTCTCAAGACCAAGTTTTGCCATTGAAAGCCTGTCGCGGGTTTCAACAAACTTTGCATCAACTTCTGATATCTTGCTCTTTAAAATAAGAAGTTGCGTATTTTTATTGCTGACCTCTCCTTTAATAGTTTCATTACGCTGGGTTTCTTCTTTCAGTTTAGCATCAAATTCCTTTATATTACCCTGGACCGCATCCACATCAAGGAAAGCTTTCCTTTTCTGGGAGTCGATATCATTTATCTCATTTTCTGCAAGTTCGATCGTGCTCATGCAGCGGGAAATCTCACCCCTTATGGATTCTATCTCTTTCCTGAGGGTTATCTGTTCATTCTCCCCTTTCTGGATAATTAAAGAATTTAATGTTGAAAGCTTTTCTTCGATATCAAGAAGTTCCTTTTTGCGATCTTCAATTTGTTTTATGATATCAATTTTTTTTGTCTCTTTATTCTGTAATTCCCCACCAAGTCTTTCCAGCTCCTTCTTTGCATCTTTTTGCCTGGCAAGAAGAATATAACCTTCATATTTTCTTTTTTCATCACCAAGCGACTGGTATTTTAAAGCCTGGTCACGTTCCTGCCTTAGTTTACTCATCTGGTCATCGACTTCAGCAAGAATGATGTCCACCCGTTCAATTCTTTCACGGACAATATCCAATTCATTTAGAGCCTGGTCTTTTTTCTCATCGAACTCAGCAACACCTGCTATCTCATCTATGATTTTTCGCCGTTCAGTCTGGGTCATTTCGATTATAGCTGTGACATCTCCCTGCATGACCACATTATAACATTCCGGCGTTATCTTGGCTTTTGAAAGATAATTATGGATATCATTTAAGCTTACTGCTTTTTCATTAAAATAATAATAACTGTAATAACCTGATTCTGTGCGTCTTATTTTGCGGGTTATCTCGATCTCGTCTGAATCCACCGGCATCTCTCTGTCGGTATTGTCAAAACGGATCGTGACCTGGGCAAAATCCCTTTTTACTTTTGTATCACCATTAAATATAAGATCTGTAAGTTTCTCTGCACGCAAAACCCTGGAGCTTGAGAGACCAAGACAAAAAAGGATACTATCAACTATATTTGATTTACCACTTCCGTTTGGGCCGGAAATGGTCGTGAAATCATCAAAGAAGGGTATTTTTACTTTTTTTCCAAAGGATTTGAAATTTTGAAGCTCTATCTCTTTGATATGCACTATTTACCTCTTCTCAAGGTCTCGCTTATTTCCACTCCTTCCATTATCTTTTCACTTTTCTTTGATGTTGGCTTTTTAAGTTGTTCTTTCTGCTGCTCTCTTGCCTTTTCATCAGCATCAATTGGCTTTTCGTTAGCTTCAATTATAGGCGCTTGTTTTCTCTTTTCCCTGGGAACATAATTGTCAGCTATGATGTATTGGGTCTTTGGCCTTTCCTTTTCAGCAGGCTTTGCCTCTTCTTTACGTTTTGTCTCTTCTTTTGGCTTGACCTCTTGTCTTGCCCTTAACTCTTCCCTTGGTTTGGGAGGTCTTAATTCCTGTATTATTGATTTCTGGTCAAGAAGCTCTTTCATTACACCATCATAAGCGCTATTAAGCTCGATGAGCCTGCGTTCCATTCGTTCCATGCGGGTCTCGTAATTGCGCAGTGTGTTTGTTTCAGTATTTTTTTTCTCCATGACTGAATCCCGAAGGGATTTATTCATCTGGATTATCTCATTGATCTTTTCGCCAAATTTTGTCCTCATGTCTTCAAGTGTCGATTCACGAAGCTTTATTTTATCAGTAAAACGTTTTTCCATTTCAATGACAATGGATTCCCTCAACGCTTCCTGCATTTGTGTAAACTCTTTATCCCTGGCAGCCAGTTTTTGTTCAAGCCTCTCTATTATGATATCCCTTTCAGTGCTCATCTAAATCCCTCTTTCTCTTAACGGTCAAATAGTTTTTGGTAAATCTTGACTCTTCGCATTATAAACATACTTTTAAGTTAAATAATTTATGGAGATAACCGCCTTCTGTCTCGCGGGAATAATACGACTTCGCGTATATTTTCAATCCCGAGCATTGTCATTAACAGGCGTTCTGCCCCGACTCCCCAGCCGGAATGGGGCGGCATGCCGTATTTGAAAGCCTTGAGATAGAAATCAAAGCCATCGGCATTCAATCCCTGGGCAGTAATCCGTTTACGTAACAAATCATGGTCATGAACGCGCTGCGCTCCCGAGGATAATTCCATGCGCGGGTGCATCATATCAAATGCCCTGCACAGTTCCGGTTTATCTTCATAGGGCAAAGCATAGAATGGTTTGATCTTAGAAGGCCAGTCAGTGATGAAATAATGCTCACCGATCGTTCTTCCTATTGAGTGTTCGGATTCAGTGGAAAGGTCGTCGCCCCATTCGATCTGTTCGCCATTGTCTTTTGCGATCTTGATGGCTTCAGTATAGGTTATTCGCTTGAAGGGAAGCTGCGGTATTTTTATTTCAACACCCAGGTTTTTCAAATAGATCTGGCCATTTTCTGCAATATATTTGTAAACATAATTTACGAGGTTCTCAAGTATCACCATTACATCTTCGTTGTCAACAAAACTTGCTTCAATATCAATAGATGTTGCCTCATTCAGGTGTTTTCTTGTATCATGTTCCTCAGCCCGGAAAATTGGTCCTATCTCATATACGCGGTCAAGTCCTCCTGACATCATAAGCTGTTTGAATAATTGGGGGCTCTGGTTAAGGAATGCCTCGCGTTCAAAATAAGTGATCGGAAAAAGCGCGGTTCCTCCTTCTGTGGCTGTAGCTACTACTTTCGGGGTTGTGATCTCGACAAAACCTTCCCTGTCAAGGTATTCGCGGATACTTTTCAGAAGAAGGTTGCGCAGCCTGAATATAGATGTTGTCCTGAGGCGTCTCATGTCCATAAAGCGCACATCCAGGCGGGTATCAAGGTCTGCGTCCACTTTGCCTGTGGTATCCATTGGCAGCGGTGATTCGGCTTTTCCAAGTACAGTAACAGCCGTCGGGACAAGTTCATAGCCATTTGGCGCTTTCGCCTCTTTCTTGACAGTTCCCGTAACCGACACGACAGATTCGCGGCTTATGCTTTTAACGACCTCAAGCACATTCTTATCAATAGCCTTCTTAAAAAGCGTGACCTGTATGAGTCCTTCCCTGTCCCTCACAACAAGGAACATAATCCCGCCAAGGTCACGTATCTCATGCGCCCATCCGCAAACGGTGACCGTGTTTGCGTTCATTTCCGGGGTTATCTGGTTTGAGTAATGAGTTCTTATCATTGATATCAGGGGGCTTTAATGAGCAGGAGGATTATTAATATATCGGGAAGTGATTGAATAAAAGTAAAAGCAAATGAATTTTGATTTTTAAGAAAAAAATCGTTAAGGGAAATCTTTTGGGTGGTATACTTCTATACCACCCTTTTCTTTTACTTTCATTAAAAAATCTTTATAGTCCATAATGGAAACCATTCGCTTGAGATTATTCTCCTGGGTATTTCCTGCCTTCATCCCAAGGTATTTTGTTATGTTCCTTATAACCTCAGTGAGGCAGATCGCGGGTTCAATAAGATAAAATTCACCATCAGCCACTGCCTGTATTACTCTTTTGCAATCCGAAGAATAAGCTTCATCCCCCTTTGTTGAGGCAATAAAAACATTCGCATCAATGCAAATTGCTTTCATTCATTATGTCTCCTGTCCTTTTTTGTCATTTCAAGGACAGAAGGGGCGTTTCCTGGCCATTTTTTTTTCGAGTTTGGAGGCTTCGGAAAGCCATGCTTTTGCTGCCGATCTTGTCTCATCTCCCTTTATGCGGCTGTCACTTTCCAGAATCATCTTCCTGAGATCATGTATCTGCGCATCTATGGATGCAATCTTCTCGATTATTTCTCCATTTGCCATGATTCTTATTCTCTTTTCCTGATTTAAATAGTTGCTTCAGCTCTACAATATCAAAATTCATTTCTTCGTCTTCCCCGCCCCATTCTCAGCTTTATGATCGCAGCGGGCAGTCGGGCGGGCTGAACGATTCGAGTTCCGCACTGCCCAGTCGGATAACAGAAAAACGAATCTGTGTTTTTCGTTTACTTTCTGCGGTTCTTGTGGTTTTTTAGTATACTCTTTCAGAAAATAGCGGCACTCTCATCACTGGTTTTGAAATAAAGCATATATGTATGGTCTTGGCTTACCTGACGGCATATAATATGTATAATCAAAATATTCCAGCAGGCTGAAATCCTCTCCCAGAAATTCTGCAAGCATATTCTGGTCATAATTTTTAACATCAAGACCGCTGCACTTTTTTGCTCCCTTTAATGAGAAAGCAGCGATAATAACATAACCACCTTTTTTAATCACTTTCTTCAGTGTGGATAAATACATTTGCTGCTGGTGTTCTTCTAATAAGAAATGTAAAACTGCTCTATCATGCCACACCGCAATATCTCTTAAATTTTGGATATGGATTGGCTGAGTAATATCATCTACTATCCATCTCACTAAGGAGGCTTTTTCTTTACCCAATCTTTCTTTTAGCTTGTTCAAAGCTATTTCACTAATATCAGCAGCAATGATATTCTTAAATCCTTGATCAATAAGATAATCGATAAATGTTGATGCACCTGCCCCCACATCTAATACAGGTTCATCTTTATTAATATTGCATTTGGATAGTAATTTTATAGACGGTGCAGGAATTTCTTCGTACCATGTCAGCTCATCCGGATCTAATGCCTCATAGATTTCATTCCAGTGTTCTTTAATTGAGATATTCATATTTATCTTCCCCGGTATTTTCTTTCTTAATAATCAATTAAGTCATGTATTAATAACTTGTTCCTTGAAAGCATATTAACAAATTTATTAGGAATTTTAAGTGTATGGAAATTGCAATCTTGTTTGATGAAGGCGAAAAGATTGAGTAGCAGGGATTAAGCACCTAATTTAAACGATGTTTCGAAAGAGACTGAGGCTACTAAAGACTTTAAGTGCTTAACCCTACTCCATATTTAATATGGTTATTCTACTATTAATATTTTTGCTTATATTATATGATATATATAATTATTATACTCATAATGATATATTGAGTATTTGTACTCATGAATTCACAAGGAAAAGACAGGAATATCTATTGTCGCTATGAAACGTATTTAAGTTAATTTTATACGGTATTAGAATTAAATACTAATAGTGTAGTTATTAACTATCAACAGAAATTGGGAGGCATATTGAATATGAACGTGAATGAAGATTTGGAAACTCCGCCTGGACTCATATCAAAAGTCGTTGTATCAATAATAGTTTTCTTTAGCTTGTTGATTTTTGCAATAATTTATGTTGCATTTTTCGCCTCATCATTTAGCCTTTTTCAGCAGATTGCTGTTATTCTGATCGCCTTACTCGTGGCAACAGCGATTCTCGGAGTTATGTGGGTTTCCTGGGGCATGAGGTATGAAAAAGAATGGAGAGAAAAAGGCTGTAAATAATTGCTATTAACTACCTGCATTTTTAGACGTTGCCATCATCCAGCGCACCATCAATACAGAAACAACGATACAAATTACAGTTATGATGATAAAGAAGACCTGGATTAAGGTTTCAGAAGCTAAAAAGGATTCTCAGGATGCAAGACCCTTCCTGCATTTAACAAAAGAACCCATACCGAAATAGAAAGACCCAGCCCAAGATAAGTTACAATCCATTCAACTGCGGTCGAGATAAAATAGACACTAATAGATATAAAGAGAATAATGATAGTTGCTTCAAACCTGGGTTCGCTCCACAATACTCCACCCCATGCAAGTTTTGATGAAATACTTCCAAGAACAAAAGATGTAAACCAGAAAATAATAGCTGTTTTTTCCAGGGCAAACAGCAATGAAATGCTTGATTTCCCTTTCCTGAAAAATGAAGAAAGGCTCACGGCGCCAACTGAGGAAAATAGAAGGATCCCTGTTAATGTGACAGCCCCATGAAGATATATTACTTTCAGGATCGAGCCAAGCTGCTTATCATTTGGCGCCACAGCGATCAAAAACACAAGTACAAGGATACACAGAATGATATTTAAGGAATATCTTCTTGATATTGGGTTCATAAAGCTTCTTAATGAAGAGCGCAGCTTTTAATATTTTTCCTTGAAGGCTCGAACCTCATGCCATTGGGATTCGCGATTTTGTTCTGTTAAAAGCGAAGAATTAAATATGGAGTTTACCATTCCACCCATAAAGAGTAAAAAATGAGTAATGCCAGGGACGAATATAAAATAAATGCTTTGAGAGACATACATCTGGACGAATGCATCTGCAGGGATTGTGGTAATAAATTTAAAGGGCTGCCTGTTCGTTATATTGAATGTCCTGCATGTCGTTCTACAAATATATCAAAACTCCCCTAAAGTTCTTTGTCCTTTCTCTTCCTCCAGATTTGCAACTCTTATCCCAACCCGTCGAAGAGCGGCAGGATGTTCCGCAAGGAATGCTTTCACAAGTTCATGGGCGTGATCTCTGATCGTTCCGGGATCTTTTGCGGATGCGGAAAGTGTATGGCTTTTAGTATGGGTTTTGAGGTCATGGGAAATAGCAATAAATGAGACTGATCTGAAATTGAGTTTCCTTGCTTGCAGTTTCATATGAATATCATTTGAAAGTTGATCGATCGCATCATATATCGTATTCAAATCTTTGGTATTTTCCTTTAACGTAATTATCCGTCCGATCTGTCCTGTACCAGAACGCTCCTTGACAGGTGAGTCATAGATCCCCTGGGAAGCCTGTTTCAACCAGATACCTTTCGCATGTCCGAATTCTCGAATAAGTTCATTTTGTGCGAGTTTAGATAAATCTGCGATATTTTTCACTCCAAGTTCGTTCAGTCTTTCTCCTGTTTTTTTACCAACACCAACCAGGTCAGTGATCTTAAGTGGTCCCAGGAATTGTAATACTTCTTCTGGCCTCACAACAGTCAGACCATCGGGTTTATTGTGATCAGATGCAATCTTGGCAACAAGTTTATTAGGCCCGATCCCGACAGAACATGTCAATGCGACTTTCTGTTTTATCTCATTTTTTAATTGTATGGCAAGCATTTTTGCCTCCTCAAAATCATTAACTTTTTCTGTCAGGTCACAAAATGCTTCATCTATACTTTCCTGCTCAATTTTTTCAGAATATTCTTTCAATATCTCCATCACATCATCAGATATCGTGTGGTATAGTTCCATATTTACGGGTAAGAATATTGCCTGTGGGGCTAATTTTTTTGCACGGCTAATCGGTATTCCTGCTTTTACGCCTAACTTCCTGGCTTCATAATTACTCGTGCTCACAGCGCCAGAGTCTCCGCCACGCCCCGAATAAACGCAGATGACAACGGGCTTTCCTTTTATTTCCGGATGTTCCCTCTCCTCGCATTGGGCAAAGAAATAATCCATATCAACATGCAGGATAATCCTGGATTTCATTTCATTGCTTGACATGGATCATCCTTATTTCTTCTTTTTCTTCTTCCCCGATTCACCATAAGCAGTCTCAATCGCTTTCCGGCTGATCTCCTCATAATATTTCTCCATCTTTTTATTGAAATTTTCCTTGCTATCCCAGAACTGCGGCGTTCCCAGGCGCTTTATTATTGCAGCGGGCACATCGGGACTGGATATGTTGACTGAGAACGATTCGAGTTCCCCACCGCCCCAGAAATCGTCTGTTGACAGAGGAATATCCTTTGGTTTTTCAGTCTCTTTCTGCGGTTCATGTGGTTTTTCATCCTCTACCCGCTTTTGGCGAAGTGAAACCGTAATCTCCTCTTTTGTCCGCCCCCTCAGGTTAAAAAGCATGAAAGGATCGCGGTCAAATTCTTCTGCCAGAATGTAATAAACTGCTGCTATATGCTTGCATGGATTTGCGCTGTCAGGGCATGAACAGTCAGTTTTTATGTCTTTAGAAGATTCAGGAAATAGAGGCACACCCACAGCCTTAAATGCCTCTTCGATATTTTGCGGCATTTCACCGGCCAGCAATTTTGCTGCAAATATCGCCTTCCGGGCCATCTCTTCTGTGGCTTTTGTCCATGCTTCGCCTGTGAGCGGTTTTATTTCTATTATGACAGAATATGGTTTAGATACCGAACCCTGCACGTGCGCTGTGACCTTTCCGGGCATGAGCTTAAAATCAAGTACCTGCCCGCCTCTTGCATATCTTCTCCCTCTTTCAAGCCTGTTGCTCCAGCCAAACGATTCAAGCACAGAAACCCAGCGCTTTGACCACCATGTGTCGCCAATGCCGCCGCGCTTGCTTTTTGCTTTTATGCCGCCTTCCACTTTTATGGGTTTTGAAGCAGTGTAGCCGCCCCAGAAATTATCGCGCCGGGCCATTAAATCCTCCTATATTATTCATCTACCACCGCCCCTTTCCGCAGCGTGAACAATTCCTTCAACTGCTGTGTGGTCATCTCTGTCAGCCATCCTTCACCAGTGCCAATGATATTCTCTGCAAGCTCTTTCTTTACCTCTATCATCTCATCTATCCTTTCTTCAAGCGTCCCGTCGCAGATGAACTTATGAACCTGTACGTTCTTTGTCTGCCCGATACGAAAAGCCCTATCTGTGGCCTGGTTCTCAACTGCCGGATTCCACCACCTGTCAAAATGGAACACATGGCTTGCACGCGTAAGATTTAGACCCACACCACCTGCTTTTAGCGAAAGTATGAAAATCCTTGGGCCATTTTTTTCCGAGAACCGCATGACCATCCGGTCTCTTTGCTTCTGGTTTACCCCGCCATGTAAGAAAAGTACCTCCTGCCCGAAAACTTTCTGGAAATGAGCTTTTAGCATACTGCCCATTTCGGCAAACTGCGTAAATATTAGAACTGAATCGCCTTCTGCTAGCACTTCTTCAAGCATCCCGGTTATCCGGTTCAACTTTCCTGAGCGCTCCGGGATGGAAGAGCCATCGCCAAGAAACTGCGCCGGGTGGTTGCAAACCTGCTTGAGCCTCATAAGAGTAGAAAGCACAGCACCTTTTCTTTCGATTCCTTCAGAATCCTCGATCTTTCTTAGCATGTCCTTGACAACCGCCTCGTAGAGTGTTGCCTGCTCCTTTGTAAGGTTGCAGTGTTCTTTCATTTCTATCTTATCGGGGAGGTCTTTTATGATCGAAGAGTCTGTTTTCAGGCGGCGAAGCACGAAAGGCGTGACAATGCTTCGAAGATTCTTGCCTGCCTCTTTATCATTGTAACGCTCAATTGGAAGTGCAAAAGTCCTCCTGAAACCCGCGGCAGAGCCAAGGTATCCTGGATTCAGGAACTCCATGATAGACCATAATTCACTCAATCGGTTCTCAACAGGCGTTCCAGTAAGAGCAACGCGATATCCGGCTTTTATCCGCCTCACGGCCTGGGATTGCTTGGTTGATGAGTTCTTGATGTTTTGCGCTTCATCAAGGACCACCCCATTCCATTCAACCTTATCGAGCACATCCTCATCCCTGTAAGTAAGCGCATAAGTGCTTATCACAAGATCGTAATTGAGAACATCTTTTATGAATTCTTTCTTCTTTCGGCTAATACCGTGATGCACAAGGACGCGAAGCGAAGGGGCAAACTTATTTGCTTCCCGTTGCCAGTTCCCGACCACAGAAGTAGGACATATAAGGAGTGTCGGCCTTTCGTTTCCTTCTCCTTCTCCTTCTTCCTTCTCCTTTAATAAAAGAGCAAGGAGCTGAATGGTCTTTCCAAGCCCCATATCATCAGCCAGGCATGCCCCAAGCCCGTATTGTCTCAAAAATGCCAGCCATGAAAAACCTTTCACCTGATAGGGGCGAAGCTCACCTATAAAGCTATCAGGCTGCTTCATTTGTTTTATTCCTTTACGCCCGGATAATTGTTCGAACAGGGAAGACAGGCTTCCTTTTGCCTCAAATCCTGCGATCGCAAGACCTGTTTCGGACTCGCTCTGTCCAATACTGAGCTTCATGGCTTCACTCAACTTCATTTCACCGGAATTTTTTGACCTGAAGAATTTTATTGCGGCATCAATCTCATCTTTTTTGAGCTCCACCCATTGCCCACGTATGCGTACAAGCGGCTCTTTGAGGCTTGAAAGTTGTTGAAATTCTTCTTCGCTAATTGCCTCACCCCCGAGTGCTAGCTGCCAGTTGTAATTTATTATTGAATCAAAAGTAAATATTCCCTTTCCGGTCTTTGGCTCACTCTTAGGTTTTACGTTCAATTTTATCCCAAGCTGTGTCTTTGCTGCTCCTTTATTCCACCATGGAGGAATAAGAACACCAAAACCGCTTTCAGATAGCAGGGGCGCCGCCTCTTTCAAGAATTTATAAGCCTGCTGAGTCCTCAGTTCTGCTGCAACAGGTCTTGCCGTGTTCAGGCTATCTTCGATCGGAGGGAATAAGCGTGAGGCTTTTCCCAGGTCAGCAAGAAGCTTTTCCTGCGGGTGGTCGAATTTTCGTTCCAGAAATGAAAGCGTATCACGAGATTCTCTCCAAACGTCATCTGCCGGAACAAGAAGGCTCGGGTCATCCGATGCCTGGAGAAAATACCGAAGGCTCCAGCTATCATCAACATCCGGTGCAGGCGGATCGAGACGAAAACATGTGCGAAATCCGGATCTTTCTATTTCGTGTATTGGTCCGCTCCATGATCTTATTCCTTCAGACAGGTTTTTTAGTCCATATGTATTGGTTTTTATGGGTTGGCCTGTTGAAAGGGATTCTAACCATGCTGATGAGATGCCTGATGTTTTAGACTGGATTTCAGACATAGGGACCCACCTTCGGATGCATGCGTCAATTGCCGTATTTAAGAAACCAGATATTAACGCTTCGGGATGATTTGGTGATCCAGATCCATTGAGAAGGATCGATCTGCAAATTGGTGGCATTCCGCCGGAAAGCATTGACATCCGTTTCATGTCGTCCTGGTCATTGAGCACATACTGCCATCGTGCAAAGCTCTGACCATTATCGATGGAAAAAAGTCCCGGGACAAAATGCTGTTTTGACATAAGTTCCATTGCGAATTTTGAGACTTTGCTCCAGAACCGAAAATCCGTACCGATGGCAAAATCGTCCCCTGTCCATAAACCGGAAAGCATTGTTAAAAGTGAAACAGCATCTTCCGGAGGAAGGCTTAAACCGTCTATTTTCCATGCTGCAAGAGCGACTTTCCCGTTTCCATTTTCGCTGTCACCTTCCTTAATCAGATCGGGGGAAGCCTGTGGGGAATTTGAATTTGATGGAAGTGTTATGAATACGCTATCCTGCCGCGCATTTTTAATGACGCTGTTTGCAGGGTCAAGTGATGTGATTATTTTTAGAATATCATCCTTTGAAGCCTGAAATGGATGAGAATGCTCTATCCTGGCCCTGGGACGTCCTCTGCGCTTTAGTTTAGCTGATGATGAAGATTCTCCCCATAAGAAGAAATCCCCTTGTTCCCCCAATGAAGCAGCTGGTTTCCATGTTCCGTGTAAGACGATCATTGAATACAAATATACTCATATGTTTATTGTAATAAATGTTTGTTTTTTTTATACATTAATTAAAAGAGGGAATCCAATTAACTTAAAAAATCGGTTTCCTAATTTGACTGATCTTTCGAACATAAAAAAACACGCCAAAAGTTGATAAAAAAATGTTAATTGAATCCAAATAATATAATTCGATAGTTCGATGGAAATAGAATACTCTATATTCCATTAAAATAATTGATGGCAGAAGCTACTTTCAAAAGGCTGCCTTGTATTTATGCCAGTCAGCTAAATATAATTCTCGAAGGCGTTAACAGGTTTAATAC
>JBAQLI010000197.1:0-5681 GCA_049301735.1 Candidatus Methanoperedens sp. | reverse complement strand
TTTTTGTCCGGATCAGTTTGCAATATAGAATCAAGCAAAGATATATACAACCTTATACAGATTTATATAATTTTAACACTATGAATTACGATAATCATATAGCAACGTTTTCATTTACATGAGCGATTAAAATTTATAAGAAAAAAAAGGTTCGGAATGTGGGCTGTTTCTTTAGAACTTATCCGAAAAGTCCAGCTATTTTGAAAATTATCCATGCACAGGCAAAATGTAACATTGCGACATAATTTTAGAGTTTTTAACAGTCGCGGTAGAAACAATTTCCTCATGAAACAGAGGCAACGTGTCTATAGACACTACAATTAGCAGACCCTAGGTACAGGATCGCCAATAGGTGGTTCCATAAGTCTTCTGCTACCTGCAATTGTTTCAAGTATCGTTTTACCGTAGTATCTGTCTAAAACTTCGCCAATGATCTCTGCATTTTTCCCCTCCTTTGTGTTACGAAGCACCGACAGCATCTCTTCTGCTCTATCTGCTTTGACGCCAATAACAGCTTTGCCCTCATTGGCGACTGTATATGGATCAATACCCAGCATACGAGATGCTGTCACAACTTCAGGTTTAATAGGTATCTTTTCTTCATGAATCATTATGCCAGTTTCACTTCTACGTGCCAAGTCATTAAGAGTAGCAGCGAGCCCACCTCTTGTTGGGTCACGCATCGCGGTTATTCCTCCAACCTCTAGCGCTCTCTCAACCATATGCCATAAAGGCGCGACATCTGATTGAAGCGTTGACTCAAAACCGAATCCCTCCCTGAAAGACATTAAAGAAATCCCGTGGTCGCCAACTGTTCCACTTAAGATTATCTTATCTCCGGGTTCGAGGTTGCTATCTTTGATAGGCCGTTCTGTGAACCCAATCCCTGTCGTGTTTATTATCAGCTTATCAAGTTTTCCTTTTTGCATCACTTTGGTATCTCCAGTGATTACTGATACTCCTGTATCTCTGCAAACTTTGTCTAGGGATTGAATTATGCGTTCAAGCTCAGAAATTTCAAAACCCTCTTCAATAATAACAGCGAGAGAAAGGGCAATTGGTCTAGCTCCCATCATGGAAATATCATTTATAGTGCCGCATGCTGCTAATTTACCTATATCCCCTCCAGGGAAGAAGATAGGTGAGACTATGTAACTATCTGTACTCATTACAAGCTCTTTATCCCCTAAAGAAATGGATGCCCCGTCATCTAGATCAGATAATCCCACTTTTCCCAGATTCTTAAGTGAAAGATTATTCAGTATCGAATCTGAGAGGAGCTTATTCATCATTTCTCCACCTGCGCCATGAGATAGAAGAACGTGCATTTCGTTATTTTGATCTTTTATTTTATTTTTCATAATTACACCACCTATACATATTGAGAGCAAACGGGAATCTTTGTATAAAATTGCTTTGGTTTCAAAAAGATAAGATTTGGTGCATTTTATTTTAATTTTTTGAACCAAAGGCCTTAAATGTGATAACAAAATACATAATGACAATGGTGGTAATAATGTTGGTTCCTCAACTCAAAGTCACAATAAATGGTACTGTCCAAGGTGTGGGATTTCGTCCCTTTATATATCGGACTGCAAAAAAGAACAATATTCAGGGATATATCAAGAATTCAGGCAACAGCGTTGAACTATTGCTCCAAGGAAAAGATGCTGAAATCACAGAGTTCTTAAATAGCGTTAAGAATAATAGTCCTCCACTTTCCAGAATAACAAAAATTGATATGGAACCATGTAATGATAATAAATACGATGATTTTCTGATTCTAAAAAGCGAAAAGCATGGTGAATCCGATTCAGTAATGCCTCCTGATGTTGCCATATGTGATAGTTGTCTTAGCGAGGTATTTGATATAAAAAACAGAAGATACCTTTATCCGTTCACGGTCTGCACAGATTGCGGTCCCCGTTTCACAATAATCGAATCCCTACCCTATGACCGGGAAAATACCACGATGTCTAATTTTCACATGTGTGATACATGTAAACAAGAATATTTTGATGCCACAGACAGAAGATTCAGGGCTGAACCTGTTTGCTGCCCAGATTGCGGTCCTTTATATGAGTTGTATAGGGGTAAGGAGAATACTCATTCAAAAAATCCCATCAAAGATGCTGCAGTTGCACTGGATAGCGGAAAAATAGTAGCTATAAAAGGAATTGGAGGTACACATCTCTGCGCCCAAACTACGGATGACGATGCAATAATCAGGATACGAAAGATTCTGAATCGACCTTATAAAGCTTTTGCAATTATGGCACGAAATATAATTGAAGCCCGTAATATAGTGTCAATATCTGAAAAAGAAGAACTGCTTCTTTCATCTTATCAAAGACCTGTTGTAATATTGAAAAAAAAGAACAAGCTTTCTAAGTACATTTCTCCTGGTTTGAATAGTATAGGTATCATGCTACCTTACTCAGGTATGCATCATCTGCTATTTTATTACTCAAAACAGCCCGCTTTTGTGATGACATCTGCGAATTCACCAGGCGAACCGATGGCGATTGATAATGCAGATATCCTCTCGGTGAATGCAGAATTTTCATTAATACATAATAGAAAAATTAAAAACAGGTGTGATGATTCAGTCATTAAAGTAGCCAATAATAATGTCTCATTTATCAGGAGGTCACGAGGTTTTGTACCTTCCCCGATCGAGGTAAAGGATACAAAAAGAACTGTACTATCCCTTGGCGCAGAATTAGATGTGACCGCTTGTATTCTCAAAAAAGATAAAGCTTTCCTAACGCAGTATATCGGTAATACTACTAAACTCAGGACGCTTGAGTACCTCGAATCTGCTGTTTACAACCTGATGGAATTAATAAGAGCCGATAAGATCGAGGCAATTGCTGTGGATATGCATCCTTCTTTTAATACCTCGTCGCTAGGATTAGAATTAAGCAAAAAGCTAGAGGTTCCTTTAATTAAATGCCAGCATCATTTTGCCCATGCTGCAAGTCTTCTGGCAGAAAGCGGTCTAGAGAGAATGGTGTGTATTACGGCTGATGGTGTTGGATATGGTAATGATGGGACAATATGGGGTGGTGAAATCATTTCAGTTGATGATGGTTTTGAAAGAATCGGAAGTCTTATGCCTCAGTTAATGCCTGGAGGAGATTTAGCTGCGCGGTATCCTGCACGAATGGTTGCAAGTATACTATCCAAAAAATTTGATCGAGAGAAACTTTGCGAGATATTTTCACCTTACTTTGAAAGTGATGAATTAGCCGTTATCTTAAAGCAAATAGAGAGGGGATTCAATTCGCCTCTTACCACAAGCACAGGCAGAATACTGGACAGTATCGCAGCGTTGCTTGGAGTTTGCACCGAGAGGACGTATGAAGGCGAGCCTGCTATGAAGCTTGAGGCTTTTGCAATGAAGGGAAGAGATACCGTTGATATACCTGTTTTAATAAAGAAAATAGACGGGAGGTACATGCTAGATACGACAGAGATAATTAAAGAAGTTTACCTTAAAAAAAATGATCATTCACTCCACGATATCGCAGCTTCTGCTCAGAATGCAATAGCAAGAGGTCTCTGCCGAATAGCAATAAAGTCGGCGCAGGATAAGAATATTGATGTAATCGGTTTTTCGGGGGGTGTGGCGTACAATGATGCAATTATCAGTACTGTTAGAAATATTGCGGAAGAACAAGATTTTAATTTTATCACTCACACTAAAGTTCCATGCGGAGATGGTGGAATATGTCTCGGACAAACGATGATAGGCGCCTCAGAGCTTGAATAACTGCTTAAGATTCGATAATTTGTTAATATTGAGAATGAAACTTTAAAGTAGGGCACTGATATGAGTATAGAAGAAGCTATGAAAATACTGGAGCGATTAAAGGTGGCACATATAGTTCTTGGAGGGATGATGGAATGCAGGTTCACAAAAAATTAAGAGAATTCGATGGCAAGATGAGAACACCGAAAGATGTCTTTAATATGACACCAATGAAAAAAACTTCCTTAAGTGATTGAGCGAAAGATTTAATTGATGGAAAAACTTGCGCTGTAATAGTTTTATTTCAATTACGGACCCATCCGAGCAAGCAATGATTATGGGGTGATGGATTTGGCTATTGATATTGAAAAATTTCTTAAAGAGCAAAGCAATGAGATTGACAAAGTCATAGAAAAATTCGTGCCAAGAAAATTCACAAAAGAAAATATTGAATTTGTCTGCGGCAAGCCAAGATATGAGTCTAATATTGAGGCCCCTAACAAGGCTGTGGCAGAGCCCATATGGGAATTTCTTGACAGGGGCGGAAAGAGATGGAGGCCAGTTTTGTTTTTGCTCGTGGCGGAAGCTCTTGGGGGAGATTCGGAAAAGTTCATGGATTTTGTTGTTATGCCTGAGGTGATTCATAATGGCACACTAATACATGATGATATAGAGGATAATTCAGATGAAAGGAGGGGAAAGCCTTGCACATACAAAATATTCGGTACAGATGTTGCAATAAACGCGGGGCATGAGATGTATTATCTACCTTTGTTAGCCTTGATAAAAAATAGGAATAAATTTACTGCCGAGACACTTCTGGATATTTATGAAATCTATGGTCAGGAACTTCTTAATATGGGGATGGGACAGGCAATGGACATAGCCTGGCACAAAGGAATTGCGAACACTGATACGGTTACGGAAAAGCAATACCTCCAGATGTGCTCATACAAGACGGGAGCGCTTGCGAGGATGTGCACGAAAATCGCGGCTGTTCTTGCCGGAGCTGACAAGGATACAGTTGAAACTCTTGGGACTTTTGCGGAATCAATTGGCGTGGCTTTCCAAATACAGGATGATGTTTTAAATCTGATAGCTACAAGTGGAAAGAACAATTTCATGGAAGAGCAGATAGGCTCTGATATATCAGAAGGCAAGATAACTCTTATGGTTATACACACTTTGCAGAAAGCAAATGAGAGTGATAAAAAAAGGCTGATGGAAATCCTTAACATGCATACTAAAAACAGGGTTTTGAAAATAGAGGCTATTGAAATAATAAAAAAATATGGTTCCGTCAAATATGCAATCGACTTCGAACACAATATGATCAGAGATGTTTGGAATGAAGTTGACAAATTATTGAAACCAAGCGAGGCAAAAGAAAAATTGCGCACTTTCGCAAGCTTTTTGGTGGAGAGGAATTTTTGAAAACGGAAAAAGAATAGTTACTGACTGATGAGGGCTTCAACTAAAAATAACTCTGGAAACTCCCCTGAATATAATGAAGATTATTGTATGCTTGATTTAAGAACTCTAAAAGCAAACTCATGCAGTGTGTGGACATTTCCAACCTTGAAATTTACGGAAAAATATGACTAAGAACATACTCTCAGAGAGGACACTTATTTGAGCCTTTTATTCGACAATCATAGCATTGCCTGCAGCTGAACCCCCGGCAGCGTCCCTCCAAGATAGCATCGGTTGAGGTTCAGGCGATCCTTCGCCGTACAAACCTTGGCGCTTGTTCATCACATTCTGGTTATAGCCTACCTCAGCGTAGTCCTGCACGAACGTGTAGGAGTTGTACCGTCATAAGTTCCACATGCGGAACTTTTTTAAATAATATATGATTTTTTAAAGCAAACTGTTATGCGTTAATAGATATTTTTCTTAATATGAAGGCAAATCGCGATATTGTTCT
>JBAQLI010000196.1:0-41150 GCA_049301735.1 Candidatus Methanoperedens sp. | reverse complement strand
GTATCACATGCTTGAAGGATGGAAAGAGCCTGAAAGTCCTGTAAACTTGTCAGATATTCGCCTCTTTATACCAGCATAAATTATTTAAAAAAGTTTCGTGCATGGAACTTATGACGGTACAACTCCTATAAATCTTACAAGCGGCTTTGACAGGTGTCGCCTTGCGCATGGCGGGACTTCATAAAATCCCGGCAAAATATTTCTTTGTAAGGTCTCTATTACCTGTTCTTTTCTAATTGCACCGCACTTCTCGCATCTATAACCCTGTTTTCTTCCCATTGATTTCATTCGTTTATCGCAACACACCGGATTTCGCAATTCCTGCATATTCAATCGATCGATCTTGATCTTTTCAAGGTTCAGAGTCCTGTCTTTAACACTTCCGAAGACTTTTACCTCATCTCCTGCCCTGAGTTCTCTGATAATACGTCTGAAACCTTTTGTAGGCTCAAAGGCCGCGCACTCAATGGATGTGCCGTTCTCTGAAATTTCAAAGATGATGTGCCCCCCGGTTATCGTTTTAGGGGGTTTGCTGACAATACCTTCAAGAATATACGAGCGATTCTCCTTAACCTCCTGGATTTTTGCCTTGATAAGATGCATATCAGTGTTCTGGTTCGTTTTAAAAACAACATGCCTTTCAACAGGTTCGCTTCTGATGAGCGAAAATGCACGTCTTACGGCTTCTTCGCTGTTTCCCCGTATTCCGAAAAGAATGGGATCAGGCGAGTGCGGAGCAAACACGATTCGCTCATTTTCGATATCAACCGTATCCCATGTATCAGGATGCGTTGAAGCATCTGCTGCAAATACCGATCCGGAATCAATTTCACGCAATGAACCCCAGCTTTCTGGTTCACGGTAGGCAATAAGCTCATATGTATAATCAGGAAGACCGCATAATGCAAAACCAGCCGCTGCGAGTGCTCCTATTAAACCTCTTTCATTCTTAAAGCCCTTGTGTGCAATATCATGACGACTCAATATCTCCTTTGCTTCACGGATTTCCAATACATCCCGGACAGCTCGCATGGAAAATCCGGATAGGTCATTTGTCATACTTTGTGTTGAATTTTCGATAAAAACGATTCCTGGGTTTGTGTTTTCTTCGGAAAAAACCGCCATTCTTTCAACTGTATGGATAACCAGTTCCATGACATTTTGTGAAGCATTTCGGTCATTGAGTTCAATATCTATTGCCAATGCTGCATTGCCTCGTGTTTTGTATTTGATATTCGGATTAAGACGAACAAGGAGCGGGTAATCCTTCAAATGGCCGAAAGCATTGAGTTTTCCGATCAGCACCGCCATAAGATAGGTCGTGCACATGCCATCTCTTGAATCGGTGTCATCGAGTCCTATAATCATAAGCCTCACACATACATACCTATATAAAAATTATTGGCAACCTTTTATATAGATGAAGAAACAATCAAAATTTAATGAATAAAGAGTCGCTCATAAATCGGGCTTTCGTCATTTTGACACGTGCGGGTTTTATCATTTCAGAACGTTGTGACACCCGTCCCAGAAGTTTTGATATAGCAGTAAGAAGAGATAATTTACTGCTATTGATAAAAGTAATTTCCAATATTGACGGACTGAACGAAGAAACTACAAGGGAAATGCAGATCCTTTCGAAACAACTGCATGGATACCCAATAGTCATTGGTGAAAAAACCCGTGACCATTCATTGGAAACAGGTGTAGTATACTTCAGGTATGGTGTTCCCGCATTTGACATAAAAACAATGCAGGATTATTTTATTGATGATCTGCCGCCTCTGATATATGCTGAACATGGCGGTTTGTATGTAAATATTGAGGGAAATATCCTTAAAGAGGAACGTATCAGGAAAAACATTTCACTTGGTGCTCTTGCCTCCATGCTTGGCGTTTCACGAAGAACGATAAGCAAGTATGAAGATGGGGAAATGGCAGCAAGTGTTGATGTAGCCGTCAAGCTTGAAGAATTAATGGACCGGGGATTTACAGTTTCAGTCAATTTATTTGACAAACTTCATCGTGAGGATACGCAAAAACAGGAGACGACACCGGAACATTCAAATGTATTCTCCATCCTGCAGGATATGGGTTTTAATGTCATGCCTATTTCACAGGCGCCATTTGACGCAGTATCACAATCACAATCCTCAAACAGAAGGGATGAAGATGCTACGATATTGACAGGGGTAGCTGAATATTCACGGACCATGGTGAAGAAAGCGCATTTGATGAGCAGTATATCAGAAGTTGCCGGTACACAGTCGCTATTAATTATCCAGGGAGTAAGTAAAACAAAGAATATTGAAGGAACTGTTGTTATTGATAATAAAGAGCTTGAAAAATTCAATGATAAAGACGATTTTATAGACCTGTTGCAGGAAAGAAGGCCAAAGATCAAAGTTTCCTGAATGAGTGATGAAATCGTGTACAGTGTTGATATATTTTTCTTTCTTTTTTCATAAAAAATAAAGAAAATCAATGCTTTTTTACACGCAAATTATTTATAGAACTACAAACACTTAGAAACATCTTCATTTTGGAGGTAACTCATTATGGCAGGACAGTTAAACGGACAGCCTATTATCATATTAGACAGAGACAGCACAAGAACACAGGGAAAAGATGCGCTGGGATTTAATATCTCAGCAGCAAAAGCGGTAGCAGATGCAGTAAGAACAACACTTGGCCCGAAAGGCATGGACAAAATGCTTGTTGATGCGGTAGGGGATATCGTAATCACCAATGATGGTGCCACAATATTGCGAAAAATGGATATAAAGCACCCGGCCGCAAAAATGATGGTTGAAATTGCCCGCACACAGGAAGATAAGGCAGGCGATGGAACAACAAGCGTAGTCGTTCTTGCAGGTGAGCTTTTGAACAAAGCCCATACTCTTGTTGAACAGGGTGTTCATCCCACAATGATCACAAGAGGTTACAGTCTTGCATCAATAAAAGCTCTTGAGATCCTTGATGAGATCGCTATTGATGCTTCTGATGATGTCCTTGAAAACATCGCAAAAACAGCTCTTACTGGAAAAAGTGCAGACCTTGCTCTTGATTCACTTGTCAGGTTATGTGTTGAGACCGCCAAATCGATTAAAGAAGGCGGAAAAGTTAACATAAAGGAAAATATCAATATCATACACCAGCGCGGCGGCAGCATAAAAGATACAAAATTCATACATGGGCTTGTTATTGACAAAGCAAGGGCGCATAAGAATATGCCAAAGCGTGTTGAGAATGCAAAGATAGCAGTACTTGACACTGGAATAGAAGTAGAGAAGACGCAGGTGAAATCAACGCTCAAGATAAAGTCTCCGGAACTCATTTCCGAAGCAAGGCTTGAAGAGAGTAAGCTTATCGAAGAGAAAATTGAAGCCTTTGCAAAAAGCGGCGCAAACGTCATATTTACTGAAAAAGGCATAGACGATATCGGTATGCATTACCTTGCAAAGAAAGGTATCTTCGCAGTGAGAAGATGCAATAATGAAGAGCTTAAAAAACTTGTAAAAGCCACAGGAGCCCGTGTAGTCTCAAAACTGGACGGCGTTGAAGCTTCTGACCTTGGAAAAGCAGCTCTTGTGGAAGAGCGTGGCGTTGGCAATTATAAGATGGTCTATGTAGAGGGTTGCGAAAATCCAAAAGCAGTATCTATTTTGATATACAGCGGTGCAGAACATGTTGCTGATGAAGTGGAGCGAGCCCTTGATGATGCCTTGCGTGTAGTTGGTGTTGTCATAGAAGATGGCAAAATCGTAGCAGGCGGCGGCTCACCGGAAATAGAGATCGCCACAAGACTCCGGAAATATGCAACAACGTATGGAGGAAGGGAGCAATTAGCGATAATGGCATATGCGGATGCGCTTGAGGAAATACCCAAAGCCATAGCAGAAAATGCAGGTCTTGATGCGATTGATATTATAGTTGAGCTCAGGAATAAGCATGATAAAGGCGTAAAGAACGTGGGATTGAATGTCTTTTCAGGGAAAGCAGAAGATATGCTCAAAATCGGTGTAATCGAACCTCTTCGTGTCAAGACCCAGGAAATCAAGTCGGCAACTGATGCGGCAGTGATGATCCTGAGGATCAACGATATCCTGACAGCAAAAGAAACAGGCATGATGGATGTCAAACCCGAACATACGGCAGACTATTATGATGGTATCCAGGCCCCTGATGTGGGGGAAGACTAACATTATATAGAATGAATTTCAAACTAATATAATATCTTCAGGGAAAGTGGTGTTGTGTTGCATGAATCTGAAATTTAATTTTTTAATTCTGAATGGAGTCGTCATAATTGAAAACAAGTAAAAACAATAATAAAGAGGATGCCGGGGAAACAGAAGTGGAGCTCTCGGAAGCGCAAGAGGAGATAACTGAAACTGAAACAACAGAAGAAAAACTTGAGAAAGAATTAAGTATCGCAAAAAAACAACTCGAAGAAGAAAAAGATAGGTGTCTTCGCCTGAATGCAGAATTCGATAATATCCGAAAGAGAAACATCAAAGAGAGGGATGAATTCATAAAATACGCAAATGAAAAGCTCATACAGGAATTCATAGATGTATTTGAGAGTCTTGAGCGGGGAATTGAAAATGCCAAAAAAGCTGATAATAAGGATAAATTGATCGAAGGCATGGAACTTGTATATAAGCAATTTAAAGTCGTCCTTGAAAAAAACGGTCTTGTCCCCATCAAAGCGCTGGGTGAGAAATTCGATCATCGTAAGCATGAAGCGATGATGCAAACGCTTACAGATGAACAGGAAGAGGATACAATACTCGAAGAATTTGCAAAAGGCTATATGCTAAATGGGAAAGTCATTCGTTATTCTAAAGTCAGAGTATCGAAGAGGAAAGGATCAGAAAAAGAATCTGATGATGAAACGGAAAATGAGGTGAAATAATGGCAAAAATAATTGGAATCGATCTGGGTACAAGTAATTCAGCGGCTGCAGTAATGCAGGGGAATAGACCTGTAATAATACCGAGTGCTGAGGGGACATCCCTTGGTGGTAAAGCATTTCCGTCATATGTGGCATTCACAAAAGACGGGCAAAGACTGGTGGGGGAGGCGGCAAGAAGGCAGGCAGTAACAAATCCGGAAGGTACAGCATATGCGTTCAAGAGAAAAATGGGTACCGATTATAAGTATAATCTCCGCGGTAAGGAATACAGGCCGCAGGAGCTTTCAGCTTTTTTGCTCCAGAAAATAAAACAGGATGCAGAGGCGTTCCTTGGCGATAAAGTAGAAAAAGCGGTAATTACCGTGCCCGCATATTTTAATGATAACCAGAGGCAGGCAACCAAGGACGCCGGGGAGATAGCCGGACTTGAGGTCGTAAGGATCATTAATGAACCCACAGCAGCGGCGCTTGCATACGGTCTTGATAAAATAGGGGACCAGAAGATCATGGTATTTGATCTGGGCGGGGGGACTCTTGATGTAACGATTATGGAGCTGGGCGGCGGCGTATTTGAAGTCAAGTCCACAGCAGGCGATACACAGCTTGGCGGCACTGATATGGATAACAGGCTTGTGGATTACATCGCAGAGGAATTTAAGCGGGAACACGGCATTGACCTTCGCAAGGACAGGGTTGCAAACCAGAGATTAAGAGATGCAGCCGAGAAAGCAAAAATCGAGCTCTCATCAACTCTGACAACCGAGATAAACCAGCCATTCATTACGGCGGATGCAAACGGCCCCAAACACCTGACAATGACGCTGACACGTTCAAAACTTGAGGAAGTTATACGTCCTGAAATAGACAGGTGCCGCGCCCCTATGGAGCAGGCTTTATCTGATGCGAAACTTACAAAAGATGACATTAAAAGAGTCATCCTTGTTGGCGGACCTACAAGGATGCCAATAGTGCAGAAATTCGTAGAGGACTATGTTGGTAAGAAAGTGGAAGGAGGCGTTGATCCCATGGAATGCGTGGCAATGGGCGCAGCTATCCAGGCAGGTGTGCTTGCAGGCGAAGTAAAGGACATTCTTCTTCTTGACGTTACACCTCTGACGCTTGGTATTGAAACGCTGGGTCATGTAATGACAAAGCTCATTGACAGGAACACCACGATCCCGACGCGAAAGAGCCAGATATTCTCAACAGCGGCTGATACCCAGACAACCGTTGAGATCCATGTTCTGCAAGGGGAGAGGGCTATGTCATACGATAACGTTACACTTGGCAGGTTCAATCTCGTAGGTATTCCGCCGGCACCGCGCGGGGTCCCGCAGATAGAGGTTACTTTTGATATTGATGCTAATGGCATCCTTCATGTAACCGCAAAAGACCTTGGAACAGGTAAAGAGCAGAAGCTGACAATAACAGCGCCCCTTAAGATGGCTTCTGATGAGATAGACAGGAAGATAAAAGACGCTGAGAAATTTGCTGATGAAGACAAACAGCGAAAAGAAAAGGTGGAAACGCTTAACCAGGCTGATACGCTTGTATACACTACAGAGAAGACACTTAAAGAGCTCGGGGATAAAGTCAGCGGCGACCAGAAACAGAAAGTCGAAAAAGCTCTTGAAAATACAAAGGATGCGATCAAGAGCGATGATGTGAACAGGATAAAATCAGCCATCGAAGACCTTACAAAAGAGATGCACGCGATCAGTACCATATTGTACCAGCAGCAGGCTCAGCAACAACAGGGGCAACAACAGGGGCAGCAAGAACCACAGGGTGAGCAGCAGGCAGGTCAACAGGAAGAGAAGAAGGATGAGACAGTGACGGATGCTGAATATAAGGTAGTGGATGAGGATAAGAAGTAGAGATATTTCAGTATTCTCTGGAATAAAAGGAGTTAATATTAATATAAACACTCCTTTTATTTTTTAGTTTTGGATCAAAGCACGTTATGTGGGATTGGCAATCCTTATATTTACATATCGCATCTTGGGGTTCGGAGAATTTTATTGACCACTACATGCGCAGCCCCGGGCAAAATATACCTGTTTGGTGAGCATGCCGTGGTATATGGTGAACCTGCGATCGCCTGCGCAGTGGAACTTCGAACCCGCGTTGCAGTAAAAAGATCAAATGATATTTCGATCTCATCAAATATCGGGACAACAGGGCTTGATTTCCAGATGCATCCTTATGTTTCGTCAGCTATACAGAAACTGGATTCTCCTGACGTTTCAATAGAAATAACCTCCCAGATCCCTGTAGGCTCAGGTCTTGGCTCATCTGCCGCGGTAACAGTAGCAACACTTGAGGCTATCAATATCGAATGCGGCCTTGGATATGATAAAACCAATATTGCAAAAATGGCGCATGAGATAGAACAGAAAGTGCAGGGAGCTGCAAGTCCAACTGATACATTTGTTTCGACATTTGGCGGGGTAGTTGAAATACCCTCCAGAAAAAAGCTTGACATCCTTGATTGCGGTATCGTTATCGGTAATACCAATAAAGGCGCTTCGCCCAAAAAAACCGCACAACTTGTAAAACAGGTAGCCCAACTTAAGAAAGAATACCCTGATTTCATTGATCCCATAATCGAAATCATCGGTTCATTTGCAAGACACGGAGAGATCATGGTAATGCAAAAAAATTATAGAGAGCTGGGTAAACTAATGAATGTCAATCATGGATTGCTTGAGGCTCTTGGCGTATGTACGATGGAACTATCCGCTCTTGTCTATGCTGCACGTAATGCAGGCGCGTATGGTGCAAAACTGACAGGCGCCGGCGGCGGCGGCTGCATGGTAGCGCTTACTGATTCGCCGGAGGAAGTAGCTAATGCGATTGAGAAAGCCGGAGGTAGCGCAATTATTTCAAGTTTTACTCCAGATGGGGTGTTACAGGTTTGAGCCTTATCATATTGAAGATCGGTGGAAGTGTAATTACTGAAAAAGGTTCCTTATCAAAAGCAAGGGAAGCTGAAATTAACAGGATATCAAATGAGGTTGCATCATTTAAGAAAGATTCGGATTCACAGCTTATCCTTGTTCATGGAGCAGGTTCATTCGGTCACCCACAGGCCATGAAATACAGGTTGAGTGAAGGATTTGATGCAAAAGGCGCATATCTTACCCATGTTTCTGTGAAAGAATTGAATTCAAAAGTTCTGGAGTCTTTGAATAATGCAGGTGCAAATGCCCTGCCAGTTCATCCTTTAAGCTCATGCCTTCTTGAGAATGGGAAGATTATTGATTTCCAGCTCGGGCAGATAAAAGTGATGATTGAAAAAGGCATTATTCCTGTACTTCATGGAGATGTGGTTATGGACAGGATCAAAGGCGCTTCGGTTCTTTCAGGTGACAGGATAATCCCGCATCTTGCAATCGCTTTGAATGCTTCGCAAATCGGTGCGGGAAGCGATGTTGATGGGGTGCTTGATGATAAAGATGCGGTTATTAAAAAAATAACGCAGTTCGGCTTTGTTGATATGAAAAAAAATATCAAGGGTTCAGGTTCAACAGACGTGACAGGCGGAATGCTCGGAAAAGTATCGGAGCTGCTGGAACTTGCCAATAAAGGAATAAGCTCCCGCATATTCAATGCTTCCAGAAAAGGTATAGTATCAAGTTTTTTATATGGAGAAGATGTCGGAACTTTGATCTCAGACAAATGAGTTATATATACTGGATTTAATAAGGGATATGAAATGAGTACGTCGGAAAGGAAGATAGAACATTTATTATTATGCGTTGAAAAAGATGTTGAAGCGCATAAGAGTAATACGGGTCTTCGGGCATCAGGTTTTGATGACATAGACCTTGTTCATAATTGTCTTCCGGAAATAAATAAAAATAATCTTTATCTTGAAACTGAATTCCTGGATAAGAAATTACGCGCGCCCATATTAATAGCATCAATGACGGGAGGCCATCCGGACACTAAAGCTGTGAATGCAACACTTGCCAGCGCAGCAGAAGAGCTTGGTATAGGTATCGGTGTGGGCAGCCAGAGGGCAGCGATCGAGGACCCCAGCATGGAGGATTCATTCAGGGTAGTAAGGGATAAAGCGCCCAATGCATTCATTTATGGAAATGTGGGCGCAGCACAGCTAAACGAATTCGGGATCGATGGACTTGAAAGGGCAGTCGAGATGATAGGTGCGGATGCCATGGCCATTCACCTGAATTTTCTCCAGGAAGCTATACAACCTGAAGGAAATGTTGACGCCACAGGATGCCTTACAGCCATAAAGAAAGTCTGTGAGGATCTATCTGTTCCTGTAATTGTAAAAGAAACAGGCGCAGGTATCGCTCATAATCAGGCTCTTGCAATATCTGAAGCAGGAGCATCTGCCATTGATGTAGGAGGTCGTGGCGGAACAAGCTGGGCAGGCGTTGAAACATATCGCGCACAAAAACGCGGAGACCTCTTATCCGAACATCTTGGCAAAGAATTCTGGAATTGGGGAATACCCACAGCAGTAAGTATTGTGGAATCCAGTATTTCAATACCTGTAATTGCAACAGGCGGCATACGTTCAGGTATAGATGTGGCAAAATCCATCGCACTGGGTGCATCCCTTTGCGGAATTGCATTGCCTCTTGTAGCTCCTGCTTTAAAGGGACAGAAGGATGTAGCAGACAGGTTGAATCTTATTATTGAAGAATTGCGAGTAGCTATGTTCTTGTGCGGATGCAGTACAATTGAAGAACTGGGCAACGTCGCTTTAGTGATACGTGGAAGCACGAAAGAGTTCCTGGGGCAGAGAGGATTTGAGACAGGTAAATTTGCAACAAAAAGATATAAGACATAATATAATAAATTATATTATAATAAAAATACTATATAATAGTAATTATGGAGTAATTTAAATGACAGAAATAGGAATTATTGCGGTCGGCGGCTATAATGAAATGGGCCGGAATATGACCGGTGTAAGAGTAGATAATGATATTATTGTCCTTGATATGGGACTACAACTGGATAGGGTCCAGATACATGAAGATGTCGAAATAGACAAAATGCATTCAATGGACCTTATAAAAATGGGGGCGATCCCGGATGATACCATCATGAAGGATGCAGGCGGAAGCGTAAAAGCTATAGTCTGCACACACGGTCATCTTGACCATATCGGAGCTATTCCAAAGCTTGCCCACAGGTATAAGGCACCTATAATAGCCACACCATATACCGCAGAGCTTGTTAAGCATGAAATATCAGATGAAAAGAAATTCAGGGTAAATAATGAAGTTATTCCCTTAAAGATCGGTGGAAGATATAATCTTACACCGGATATCCAGATCGAGTTCATACGTATCCAGCACAGCATAGTGGATTCAGCTTTTGCAGCGATCCATACACCAGAGGGTGTTGTACTGTATGCAAGCGATTTCAAACTGGACAGGACACCGACTATCGGCGAAGCCCCGGATTTCGCAAGGCTAAAAAAAATTGGTAAAGATGGCGTCAGGGCCATGATAACCGAAAGCACAAATTCGGGACTATCCGGGAAAACACCATCCGAACAAATAGCAAAAGACCTTGTGCGTGATGTACTTCTGGGCACGGAAGAAACAGAATCGGGCGTAATTATTACTACATTCTCATCACATGTTGCGCGTATCAATGCAATTATTCAGGCGGCAGAAGAGATGGACAGGATCCCTGTATTGCTGGGGAGGTCAATGGAACGCTATCTTTCAATAGCCCAGAAGATGGGTTATATAAAATTCCCTAAAAATCTTGAAATATACGGTAACAGGAACTCAGTTGATAAGTTCCTGAAACGCATATCACAGGAAGGAAAGAAAAAATATCTACCTATAGTTACCGGTCATCAGGGAGAGCCGGATGCCATCCTGACAAGGATTGCAAATGGAGAAACACAATTCAGGATCGAGCCAGGAGATAAAGTCATATTCTCTGCAAATACCATTCCCAGCCCTATGACTATGGCGAACAGGCATGCCCTTGAAATAAAACTGAAAATGGCGGGAGCTCGCATTTATGAAAATGTCCACGTATCCGGTCATGCTTCAAGGGAAGATCACTGGGAACTACTGCGTATGGTGAATCCGGAGCAGGTCATCCCATCACATGGGAATATGGTAATGCATTCCCATTATGTTGAATTGGCTGAGGATGCTGGATACCACTTCGGCGATACGGTCCATATCATGAGAAATGGGGAGGAACTGTTATTATGAAAATCTTTATGATATCTGCTAAAAAATGGAGATAAAAAATATATGATCGAAGAGATCCTCCAGAAAAAAGCTAAATTGGTTGATGAATCTATCCCGAAATTCCTTCCAATTACTCCGCCGGATGAATTGTATAAAGCCATGCGCCATCTTCTTGATGCCGGAGGAAAAAGACTTCGGCCATCTGCGTTGTTGCTGGCATCTGAAGCTGTAGGCGGAAAGCCCGATGATGTTCTTCCTGCTGCAGTCGCTGTTGAACTTGTCCATAATTTTACCCTTATACACGATGATATCATGGATGAAGCGGATTTGAGGAGAGGACTTACAACTGTTCATAAGAAATGGGGTGTTCCAAGAGCGATCATTGCCGGGGATGCTCTTTATTCAAAGGCTTTTGAGATACTTTCATGTACAAAAAGCGAGCCACAAAGACTTGTTGAGAGTCTTGAACTCCTGTCAAAGACATGCACCGATATATGTGAAGGCCAGTGGATGGATATGAATTTCCAGACACGCAAGGATGTAACTGAAGAAGAGTATATGCGAATGGTCGAGAAAAAAACGGCTGTACTTTTTGCAACAGCACTAAAATTAGGAGCAGTCTTATCCGGTGCAAACCGTGAGCATGTCAGGGCTTTATGGGATTTTGGCAGGCTGACAGGTGTTGGATTCCAGATATATGATGATGTGATAGATTTGATCACTCCTGAGGAAATACTTGGAAAAGCGCAGGGTGGAGACATAATTGAAGGAAAACGTACTCTTATTATTATCCATGCACTTTCAAAAGGAATAAGTATTGATGCTCTTGGGAAATGTAATGCAACCAGAAGCGAGATTTCCGCAGCGCTCACGACTCTTAAGGAATCAGGTTCAATCGATTACGCCATGAACAAGGCACTCAGTTTTGTGGATGAAGGTAAAGCTGCGCTTGCTGTGCTCCCTGAATCAGAAGCAAAGAAGATACTTATTGGACTTGCTGATTATATGATCGAGCGGAAGTATTAGACCACTTTTTTTCAATTCTGCAGTCAAATAAATTTCCAATGTAATAAAAAATAATAATAAAAAATTAAAAAAATATTAAGATTAGCGCCTGGATAATAAATTAAATATCCAGATCGCTATATTTAAAGATTATCTTTTACTCTTTGGTCTTTCCTTTTCCTTCTTTGCTTCTTCGCCTTCTTTCTTAACGAAGATTTCGTTCAAAGGTTTTTGTCCATATTCCAGGATGACAGTGTTGATCTGTGAAATGTCTGATGAAATCTCTTGTCCCCTCATGGATTTTCGCTTCTTTACCCCATCTGCCTTTGGAATATAACCAACGCCGCCTGCCACTAATATCTTTCGTCTTGCAGGTCCTGGTAAATCCCCTCTCATAGCGAAGCCATCCTTATCGGTTCCGCCAGTTACCTTAAGTGTGTATCCTGCCATATTTGCAATATCGCCGCTTACAACGTCCCCAATTTTTTTTCCGATTATTTTGTTGGCTGCCGGGCCTGTTACAGCTACCTGGTAAGCCAATTTACTCTTACTGTCCGAAATAGTTACTCTGAAATCTGCCATTATTTTTATTCTCCTGTATCGATAATAATAATCTATCCCTTTAATAGGAATATTATAATTCTTGACCTAACTTGCAGTTAATCTACTTAAATATATTGATTACACAAATGTTTGGACTTTACACTTTCCTGAACACAAGCTCATCGCCCTTTGCATCCACTTCTATCGAATCTCCCTCGCCGAATTCCTTATCAAGTATCTTCATTGCCAGGGGGTCAAGTATCTTGTGCTGGATTGTCCTCTTTAAGGGCCTTGCGCCGTATGATGGATCATAACCTATTCTTGCAATGAGGTCTCTTGCTGATGCAGTAAGATTTATTTCTATTTTCTTTTCAGTAAGACGTTTTTTCAGGATATTAAACTGGATATCCACTATCTTCATTATTTCAGGGAGTCTGAGCGAGTGGAATATTATGATATCATCGAGGCGGTTTAAGAATTCCGGCTTGAAATGGCTTCGAACGGCGTCCATCACTTTTTCTCTCATCTTATCTTCTTTGTCCCATAGCTCGAATATCCACTGGCTTCCGATGTTGGAAGTCATAATAATTACAGTATTCTTAAAATCCACAGTGCGCCCGTGGCCGTCTGTGAGCCGCCCGTCATCAAGTATCTGGAGCAGCAGGTTAAAAACATCAGGATGCGCCTTTTCTATCTCATCGAACAAAATAACCGCATACGGCCTCCTTCTCACGGCTTCAGTGAGCTGTCCTCCTTCTTCATATCCCACATAACCGGGAGGGGCGCCGATAAGCCTTGCGACAGTATGTTTTTCCATGTATTCGCTCATATCAAGTCTTATCATCGCAGCCTCATCATCGAACATGAATTCAGCAAGTGCCCTGCCGAGTTCTGTCTTTCCTACGCCTGTAGGTCCAAGGAACATGAATGAACCGATGGGGCGGTTGGGGTCTGAAATCCCTGCGCGGCCGCGCCTCACGGCATTGGCAACTGCAACGATTGCCTCCTCCTGGCCGATGACGCGCTGGCGCAGGCGCTCTTCCATGTGAACAAGTTTTTGCATCTCCCCCTCAAGCATTTTGCTGACAGGGATATGCGTCCATTTGGATACGACTTCGGCAACATCTTCCTCATCAACCTCTTCTTTTAACATCTTCTGGTCTTTTTGGAGTTCGATAAGTTTCTTATTCTCCTCATCCAGCTGTTTCTGAAGACTTATCAGGACACCGTAACGGAGTTCGGATGCCCTTTCAAGGTTCCCCTCAACTTCGGCTTTCTCAGAGTCAATTCGTGTTTTTTCGATATCCTCCTTGATCTTCCTGATTTTCTTGATGGCGTCTTTTTCAAGCTGCCAGTGGGCTTTCATCTGACTGCTTTTCTCTTTCAGGTCTGAGAGTTCCTTATCGATTTTTTCAAGGCGTTCTTTTGAATATTCGTCCTTTTCTTTTTTTACAGCCTGTTTCTCAATCTCAAGCTGCCGTATCTTTCTTTCAATTTCATCAAGCTCGGAAGGCATGCTGTCGATCTCTATCCTGAGCTTTGAAGCCGCTTCATCTATCAGGTCTATAGCCTTATCCGGCAGGAACCTGTCGGTTATGTACCTGTGGGATAAAATGGCCGCTGCCACAAGCGCTGCGTCCTGTATCCTCACACCATGATGCACTTCATATTTTTCCTTAAGACCGCGCAGTATGGAGATGGTTTCATCAACTGTCGGCTCATCCACAAGCACTGGCTGGAAACGGCGCTCAAGCGCAGGATCTTTTTCAATATGCTTGCGATATTCATCAAGCGTTGTCGCACCGATGACATGAAGCTCCCCGCGGGCAAGCGCAGGCTTAAGAAGATTGGAAGCATCTATAGCCCCTTCTGCTGCCCCTGCGCCGACGAGCGTGTGGAGTTCGTCTATGAAAAGTATGATTTGCCCCTCCGAATCCTGCACTTCTTTTATCACAGCCTTCAGGCGCTCCTCGAATTCGCCCCTGAATTTCGTACCTGCAACAAGCGCTCCCATATCCAGCGCCACAACTTTCTTATCCTTTATGGTCTCCGGAACATCGCCTGCAAATATGCGAAGCGCCAGGCCTTCTGCAATAGCGGTTTTTCCAACACCGGGCTCCCCGATGAGAACGGGATTGTTCTTCGTGCGCCGCGAAAGCACTTGCAGGACACGGCGGATCTCTTCGTCACGGCCAATTACAGGGTCAAGCTTCCCGCTTGCGGCAAGTTCTGTGAGGTCACGGCCATATTTTTTTAGAGCTTCGTATTTTTCTTCAGGATTCTGGTCGGTAACACGGGATGAACCTCTTATGTCTTTCAGGGCTTTCATGATAGCATCCTTTGAAGCCCCATTCTCTTTCAGGATACGCGCCGAGATGCCATTTCTTTCATCAGCTATTGCAAGCAGAAGATGTTCTGTGCTCAGGTATTCATCACGAAGGTTCTTCATTTCGGAAAATGCAGCCTCAGCGACATTATTCAATCTTGTGGACATGTAAACCTGGCCTGCTCCTGGTCCTTCCACGCGCGGGAGCTTGCTGATCTCGTCTTCAAGCAGTGAGATTATTCCTGAAGTATTCGCGCCAAGTTTTTGAAGGAGCTGAAGTGTCAGCCCTTCTTTCTGGTTGATGAGTGCAAGCAAAAGATGCTCGACTTCAAGCTGCTGCTGGTTCCTGTCAAGTGCTATGGTCTGCGCGTCCTGGAATGCTTCCTGGGCTTTAATTGTAAATCGATCAAATCTGATGGGCATGTTTGATGTATCTCCCTATGAGTTTATTGGTGCGGGAAAGATTAAAGGTTGCTTTGATGTCTTTTGAATGCTGGCGCTCCTGAAGTTCCTGAGCTATTACCCAGATGGATTCCAGCCTTTGATAAAAATTGCCACCATTTTTATACAAAGTTTTCTTGATATTGATTTTTCCTTTTTCACGCCCCTCAAGCCCAAACGGGTTCCTGCGCTCCTTCCTTTCGCTGACCACACGCGCGGATTTGGAGCGATACCCCAATTGCCTGAAAATATATTCATTTACTCAGGTTACTATTTTATATCTCATCAGCCAAATACAATATTATAATCCAGGAGCAATTATGGAGAAAAAAGACCCGAAAGCTTGGGATAGATTACATGCTGTTGGCAAGGAAATAACAAGAGAGTGGAAAAGTAAAAAACCAAGCTGGCAGCTAATATCCAAAGCAAGAAGATAATGTGTACTGCATAGATGCCAGTGTTTTCATAAATTCCGAAATGTGAAATTAATCAGCCTTGATAAACAGCAGAGTGAGAGAGCTGCGGAATGTATTGAGGTAGCATCGCCACAGGACGAATTAAAGAATTATTAAACATTTTAATTTTAAAATTATTGATAAAGTCGTAAAATTACATATTGTTTAGATGTGCGCTTCATCATGCGGCAGTTTTTCAATCTCATCTACAACCTCTGTGCTAATCCCTGCTAAATTTCCGCCAAGCCTTTCGACTACATGCCGTAACGGAATGTATGAATAAATCGCGTAACGCGAAACAGATAAAAAATTGCGTAACGTATTCTCTTATTTGCGGTTTTTTTCAAAATGTTTATCCGTTCCCACTGTAATTTTGCGCCTATGTTATCCCATGACGAATTGATCTCCCTCATCAATGAAAAGCCGTCCCTTGTCGAAAAAATGATCGACCCTGACATCCAGGTCCAGCCCAACGGTGTCGAACTGACCCTTGCGCGCGTGGAGTTTCATGAAGGTCCGGGTTCTATCGCTTTTGACAACTCAGAAAGGAAACTTTCCCAGACAAAAAACCTTGATTTCGATGAGAACGGGTGGCTGCATTTACCACAAGGAAACTATAAGATCGTATTCAACGAGATCGTGAATATCCCTAAAGATATCGCAGCTATCGCAAAACCGCGCTCAAGCCTTCTGCGGTGCGGTGTGACCGTGGAAACTGCTGTATGGGATGCCGGTTACAGCGGAAGATCCGAGAGCCTTCTGGTTGTATATAATGAGAAGGGATTCAGTGTAAAAAAAGATGCTCGTGTTCTGCAGCTTTTGTTTTTCAGGCTTGGGGAAGAAGTCAGGAAAGGTTATTCCGGCATATACCAGAATGAGAATGTCTAAAAAAAGTTAGCTTTAATTTATATTAATGAAAGTCATAAGGGTAGTGGCGAAATCTATGAATATACTTGATGTTACAGAAGATAAGATCTTCAAAACCTTGGGCAAAGGCAAAGCTCCTGAATGCAAACCAAAAGAAAAAACCAGTCTGAAAAAGGACGTTGAACCTTTCGATTTCAGCCGCCTTTTAGAATGAATATCGGGTTATGATCGAGATGCTTCAATGCATTGTCGATCTTTTTGCCATATCTAAATAGTACTTCATTTTACAACTCTGCTCCACCAGCGCCGTAATAAAATAAGCTTCCTCCAGCGTTTTTCCAGCAGAAAATGTCCCGTGGCCAAAAACGATAACGCCTTTATGGGCGCGAAGCGCCTGCGAGGTTTTATCTGCAAGTCCTGGCGATCCGGTAGCGCCTTTCACTACTGGTATCTCCTGAAGGAAATATTCACCTTCTATGTTTATCGGGACAATAGTTTCATTTTCAACAAGCATTGACTCAATAACCGAAAAAAAAGGATGTGCATGGATGATCGTAAGTGCAGGAGTATTTTTGTATATAGTCCTGTGGACTATGGTCTCTGATGAAGCAATGGTATCAAGATTTGAAGATTTATCAATATCCAGTTCCACAACACTGTTCTTGTTTATCTCATCAAGATGAACTCCAGTTCTGGTGATAAGCATCTTATCGCCATTACGGATGCTGATATTCCCGAATTGCGACTCCACAAGTCCGCTGTCAACGAGTTTTTTCCCGAATTTCGTAAAATCCCTTATTTCCTGGTATTTCGAAAGCGCCATGTTCTCATCCAAAAGTAAAAGCACTTTTGCATAGTTTATTCAGTATGCATTCCCCACACAGTGGTTTCCTGGCCTTGCATACTTTTCGCCCATGGTGTATCAGAAGAAGTGTAAAAATATCCCAATCATTCTTAGGAATGATCTTCATCAGGTCTTTTTCAATTTTTTCCGGACTCGTGTTAGCAGTCAATCCCAACCTGAAAGCAATCCTTTTTACATGAGTATCAACAGCTATCCCTTCAATTTTCCCGAACCCACCTGATAATATAATATTTGCAGTCTTTCGCCCCACACCCGGGAGCGTGAGGAGAGCTTCCATGGTATCAGGGACTTTTGAATTAAAATCATTAACGAGAATTTTAGACAGTTCCTTAATATTTTTTGCCTTGTTCCTGTAGAATCCTGTCGAATAAATGTCCTTTTCAAGTTCTTCCTGGGGGGTTTTGATATAATCCTGTGGTGTCCTGTACTTCTTAAAGAGTATTTTTGTGACCCCATTTACCTGCTTATCCGTGCATTGTGCGGATAGAATTGTAGCGATCAATAATTCCAGGGGATCTGAATAATGAAGTGCGATCTTTACTCCGGGATATTCTTTTTTCAATAAGGCGATTATTTCATTAGCCGTATCATCCGCCATATTCACTAATATTTGATGCAACATAGTTAAGAGTTTTGACAGACCGATATGTATAAATGCTAGCATTGTCTAATTATTAATCATAAGGAATGGAGGTAAAATTTTTATGGCCAAAGAAACTGCATCGAAACCTACCACATCGTCTGCATCTTCGTGGTGGAGTGAAAGAGGTAAAATAACAGCAAGGAAATCCGAAACAGAAGCTGCAAAAACAACAGGAAGGAAATCCGAAACAGGAACTGCAAAACCAAAAAGGAAAGTGAGAACAAAGAAAGCCACCAAAGCAGAATCAGGACAAACATATTATTGTGAGGTTTGCGGATGTGAAATGGTCTGCGCTTCAGATAGCGCAGGTGAAGTTGTCTGCTGCGAAGAACCGATGTATCTTGTCGTCGTCTGATTTCACATTTTTTTCTTTTTGATCTTCATTTTCATTTCAAGGATTGACATTGGCGGGACGGGAACTTCAAACCCGATAATTCCGCACGCTTGACCCCTTTTTTCTGTATCATGACTTTGAATGTCTCGCCCATATCCATTATCAGCGATTTTATGGGAAGCATTTTCTTATAATAATCCATTGGACTTTTTTCCTGCAGATCCTTCAGGTATTCGTCGATCCCAAGCCCCATTAGAAAATGCGCCTGGTCTGTGAAACCGCTCAATTCAAGCCCGGATTTTTGTCCCCAGTGATCCAATGCCGAGAAATTGACATGAGATGTCATATCCTGTTCCCCGATATGCTCAAATGGAGATTCATTCACCGAATGGTTATAATAGCACATGAGATTGCCAAGGTTCCTGTATTCCTGGTAAAGCTCACTGGATGGATAACCGTAATCTATCGTTATGACAAAACCTTTTTCTAAAGCTGAACTGATCTCCCGGATCCATTTTATCATATCAAGATTTATTTCGGTGCGATATCCAGAAGGCAATGTTATACCCAGTTCTTTGAAATAATCCTTCAGTTGAGTAGAAGCAGGTTTTAATACCTCAATGAAATTTTTTTCATACCCCACAAAGACCTCTAGGAGTTCATTTTCCATTACTACCACATGCACGGGAAATGCATCCGGAAGTTCATTGGAAAAAATACAACCCTCCATTCCCTTAAGATCGTTTATCGAATCGAGCCATTTTACATTTTCATTACTCAATCGTTTTTTTTGTTCTTTTCGCAAAGAAGGGCTTTTTTCCACGATGCAGTAGTTTAATTCCTGGAAAAATTCATGATTTCTTTTTAGATATGATAGTACATCTCCTGAAAGAATACCCATGCCAGCGCCCATTTCCACAACAGTGAACTCTTTTTCTCCAAGTATATGCCACATCTCTTCGATTTGTCTTCCCAGCAGTTCACCAAATGCGGGAGTGAGATTTGAACTTGTATAATAATCTCCTGCCTTTCCTATTTTCTCTTTATCTGATGTGTAAAACCCAAGCCCGGGATAGTACAATGCCATTTCCATGAAATCATGAAAAGAAATCAGTCCTTGCTGTTTGATCTTCTGGATTATAAGCCTGGATAATGTCATAGCGATTAAAAGCAATAAAAAATGAATGACTCAGTATTTGTATGAATCAACCTCTTCCAATGCTTTTGTCTCTTTTTTCAGAGGTTGGTCTTTGACATCCACATCATGAAAATCTGTTTTCTGTATTTCTTTAACCTTTCCAATATTCGCGGCAATTTTTCGAAGTGATTCCATGCTTTCTTTCGTCTGCGGCTTAGGCTGTGGTTTTGCTTTTCCTTTTTTCAATTTATAACCCAGCGGTTTTAATTCCGATTTTAAAAGTCCAAGCTCGACTTTTCGTTTATTTATCAGGTCAAGGATTGGCTTTTTTGCGTTTTCAGGCAATTTCTCAAGCATCCGCTCAAGATTTTTAAGGGATTTATCTTTTTCGGGCTGCTTTTCCAACTCCTTATTTGTAGTATCGTTATCCATAATTATTCTATATGTTCAGTTAGCCCTTAACTCTTTCATATGCTGAATTCTTTTCATGATGAGCTCATCTGTTCCGATATCACGCCTGCTGTGCAATTCTCCTTTCAAACATGACAGCCCATCCTGGGCCTTCTTTTCTGCATCCCTGATAGTATCTGCAATCCCAAGGACAGCAAGAGCTCTTGAACCAGTCGTATATATTTTATTATCTTTCTCATATACACTTGAATAGAAAAGAAGAGAATCTTTCATTTTATCAATTTCCACAATAGAATCCTTTACCGGATCATCAGGATAGCCTGAAGGGACTGCATACTTGCATACCGTTGCCTGTTTTTTAAATTTGACATTGATCTTATCAAGTGTCCCGTTAACGATATTTGAACAGACCTCAAGGAAATCATTTTCAAGAAGAGGCAGAACATTCATTGCCTCCGGGTCTCCAAAGCGCGCATTGAATTCTATGACCGATATACCATAAGCCGTTGCCATGAACTGGCCATACAGTATGCCCTGGTAAGGAACACCTGTTTCTTTTTGGATTGCCCTCACTGTATCGTTCATGATTCTTTTGGCATCGATGTAATCGGATTCTTTCATAAAAGGCAAAATATCTTTTGAATCATTGTATGAGCCCATCCCGCCTGTATTGGGCCCTTTATCGCCATCGAATGCCCGTTTATGATCCTGAACCGAAGGAGCAAATGCAAGGGTTTTACCATCAACGAATGCCTGTACCGTAAATTCCTCGCCAATCAACCGCTCTTCGATCACAACATCGTCATTTTTCAGGACTTCTTTTGCATAGTCCTTCGCACCTTCAATGCCAAAATGGTCTCCCATCACCCTGACGCCTTTTCCACCTGTGAGACCTGCTGGTTTTATCACGACATCACCTAGCTCGTCGATGAATTCATCTGTACCGCTTTCTCCCTTCCTGAACACTTTAAAACCCGGACATCCCGGAATTCCGTATTTTGTCATAAAATCGCGGGTCCATGCCTTGTCAAATTCGATCCGGGCTGCCAGGCGGCGTGGTCCTACGACCGGGATCCCGGCATTCCATAACCTATCCGAAATACCAGCCGCAAGAGGAGCTTCAGGACCGATTATAGCAAGTTCAATATTGTTTTTTACAGCAAAATCTACAATGTCCGGGTCTGTCTCCTTTATAAGCAGGAAATCTTTACATAAACGTGCTATACCAGGATTTTTCTTGCTCATAACGGCAAAAAGCTGTGGATTCTTAGAACTTCGGGCAACGGATTCTGCGATGGCGTGTTCCCTTCCTCCGCCTCCGATCAAAAGGACTTTCATAGGTATCCCCAGAACGTGTCTAAAAATAAAAGAAACTTGAATATTGGTCTATAACAGACCCAATCCGTCAAGTTCAAGTACTATCTTTTCAACTGCTGCTTCAGCATCTTCAGGTTTCTTTCCACCCGTTACGACCAGTTTACCCGATCCGAATAAAAGCATGACAACTTTCGGGACGGACAGCCTGTAAACAAGACCAGGGAACTGTTCAGGTTCATATTCGATATTCTCAAGTCCAAGGCCAATGGCTATGGCGTTAAGGTTCAGCACTCTTCCGAGATCGGCTGAGGCCACGATATTCTGTATCACTATTTCCGGTTTTGCTGGTATATCAACACCCATTGTCTTTAATTTATCAAACACTTTGTTAAGACCCACACCTACATCAGCAATACTTTTTGCTCCTGTGCAGACGATCTTTCCGCTTCCGAAGATCAATGCTGCGGTTTTAGGGTTTGCAGTCCTGTAAACAACACCGGGGAATCTCTCCTTATTATAATCCGCTCCTTCAAGGACCCTGATAACTTCATTAAGGTCAAGTTTTGCCCCAATAGCTGTCGATGCAACCACATTTTCTATCTTTATAGTTTTCTTTGGTTCCGTAGTATTTACCATATTCTCACGTTTATATAGGGTATTTAAAGCTTTATATACGTTGGGGTACAATTCACCGTTTTATATTATAGATATTCATATAAAATGAAAATATAAGATATCTTTAACTACAATGAACTTCTTAAAGGCAAGAAGTGGCGGGAGAAAATCCCGCAGGGATGTGGCCTGATAAGGCTGAACCGTAAAACTAAATTGGAGAAAACAATGAAATCAATGTACGCGTACATCAGGGACGCATGGAAAAAACCCGACGAATCAGATGTCGGTGAACTCTTATGGGAAAGGATGCAGGTTTGGAGACGCGAACCGGCAGTTACAAGGCTGGACCATCCGACAAGACTTGACAGGGCAAGAGCCCTTGGTTTTAAGGCAAAACAGGGTATTGCAGTCGCACGCGTGAGAATAAGACGCGGTGGCAGGCGAAAATCAAGATGGCAGCGCGGAAGACGAACCAAGCACATGGGCGTCAACAAGATCACACCTGGAAAGAGCATCCAGAGTATTGGTGAAGAGCGTGTTGCACGCAGATTCCCAAATATGCAGGTATTGAACAGTTATTGGGTAGGCCAGGACGGCAAACACAAATGGTATGAGGTAATAGTCGTTGACCCGAACCATCCTTCGATAAAGGTTGATAAAAACCTTAAATGGATGTGCAGTAATACCCAGAAAGGCCGCGTATTCAGAGGGAAGACAAGCGCAGGCAGAAAGGGCAGAGGCCAGAGGCACAAGGGCATAGGAACCGAGAAAACAAGACCCAGCCTGAGATCTCACCACAATACTGGCAAATGAGTATACATTATATCACTTTTCGGACAAGCGTTCATGCAACCGAAAGTGATGACAGGGTAAAAACTGCCCTGTCACTTTTTCTTTTTGATAATAAAATTAATGAAACACAGACCGAAGGTCATTTTGGCAATCCGATCACCTTACTTCAGGGACAGATAAAAGGTAAAGACTGCACTCGTTTTATCGATATTTTAAAATCAAGTTTGCCAGAACATGAACTTGAAAAGTTAAGGAATGAACGGTGCGAGAGGATCGATGACGAATGCTGTTTTCATATCAGGCTCGATAAGCAGGCTGCTTTTGAAGGACAGATCAGACTTGCAACGACTGCCGATACGATCACTGCAAAAATAAAGCTTAAAGCATATCCGGCCAATTACGAAAAAGCACTTGTTGCTGCAGAAGCTCTTTTCTGATATTTATCTTTTTGTCCATTATCGGTGTTGACTTCAAAAGTTCCGGTGAAGCCTCCCCCTTCCATTGGATCTTGAGTGACTATGAAGGTTCCATCCGGGTTCAGGGTAATATAATTGGACGGGTCTTTATAATAAGTTCCCGCATAAGTTGTTTTGTTTGAAACGCAACCTGATAGCAGAATAAAGAGTATAGTTAATATAATAATTTTCTTATGTTTGACCATTTTATTCCTCGTATCCCAATATTTTCTTGTACGTAATCGGTATATCCAAATTTCTAAGAAAAGTCCGCTTCCAAGGATTCCAGTCATCCTGAGTGTGACTTTCCTTTTCACTCATTTCAATCCCTTCACTGGGTGACTTTAACATATATAACTTGTTCAGTCACTTGGTTGGGTCATAACACCAAGGCTGATATTAGCGATCAATAAGTTCCAAAATTTACCATTATGGAACAAAACCTTTATCATTTATCGATACATTTACGGGGTACCCCCATCATTTAATCAATGTGCCTGGGTGGGGTAGCTGGTTATCCTATGGGACTGTGGATCCTACGACCCGGGTTCGAATCCCGGCCCGGGCCTCATTGCAATTATTTAGAGCCCTGCGTATGTCCAAATATAATATTTTAAGAATTACCAAGCCAAAAAAACAATATATTTTCATTTTACTGGCAGTAATAATTTTATTTTTTATTTTGGGTCATGGCATGTTTAAAACGCAGGAAATCCCGGAAAAACCAAAGCCATCGGTTTCAATTGGTTGTGATAGGGTATTATGGAAAGATACAGAAGAATTACTCGAAGCAACTGTCAAGAACATAGATAATCCCTCATTTGAATGGAAATCAGACGGCACAAATATCGGTAATGGCCAGAAACTTTTACAAAAATTTGAGGTTGGAGGGCATTCAATATTGCTCAATGTGACTTTTAATAACCAGACTCTTAATGCAAAAAAATCCATTGTTGTCATTGATTCAGTTGATGGTATTACTATTCGCGAATATACAGCTTCAAAAAACCAGTGGGGATTCCAGACCATGTTCAAAGGAAAAAACATGGGAGTAAATGGGGTAATGGTTTCTGTAGATTCATTTCCTCCTTCGCAAGTAAATGCTTGCGGTGCAGTTTCAACAAAAGCACTTTATTCAGGAAATCAGACATGGAAGGCAGAATATCGTGGTGCTGTGATAGCATCCGGCACTTTCGATCTCAAGGAAACAAGCGAATTGAAGATCGCCAGAATTGAAATTGCGCCCAGTTATTTAGCAGGGACTGATGTTAAGGCAAAGATAATTCTTATGAATTCAGGGTCTGTTGCGATCACAGGATTTGAGATAAAGACAATTGCAGTAAATAATGATTATGCCTGGATGGGGGATAAAGCGAAAAGAGAATATTCTGATCAATATAATGCAGATATCAAACCTGGTGAATTATATGAGATCCCGATACAGATGACAATTCCAGAAAAAGTAAGTGGAATAAGACCGTCAGGAAAATATACTATAACAGTTAATTTATTATTACAGGGGAAAACAGTGGATACAAAAATTGTAACCACGCAAGTCAAATAAGTCAAAATTATGGTACACCAATTCCGTTACGTAATTTTGTATATTAATTTCCGTAACGGTATTTATACGCCGAAATCCCGTTACGCAATCCATGCAATATCTTCCCGTTACGCAATTTTCCCATTCACTTTCCGTTACGGAAAGTGGATACAATATTTTTATTTAAACCTCTTATTTTAATTTATAGGACACTTTCTATAATCTGGCAAAGGTTAATCTATCCCAGACAGTAATTATCAATTAAATATTTTTTTGCTTAAAAATATGTATGCGTTTTTGAGGCAAAAAACACGGAAAAAAGGCAAAAACCGCAAAAACTGTATATAATGTGGATTATACGCAGTTTTTATATACCCGAAATGCCAAAAATAGGGGTATTATGCAAGATGAACTTCCAATGCCATTAAAGAAACTTGAAACCGAGTTAAAGCTAAGAGGATTTTCTAAGCAGACCTCGAAGATGTATCTTTTCTATAACCGTAAGTTCCTTGAATTCATTAAAAAGAACCCGGAAGATATAAAGGACGATGATATCAAGGAGTTCCTCGCATCAAAAATGTCAGATGATTTGCTATCAAATTCCTCAGTCGCGCTCATAAAAGCCGCTATTAAATTTTTCTATACAGAGATGCTCGGGAAAAATATGTCTTTGATAAAGACGCCAAAAGCAACAAAAGAACTGCCAGTGGTACTGAGCCGCGATGAAATAAGAAAACTTATTGACAATACAGAAAACATAAAGCACAAGCTTTTAATTGAACTCCTTTACTCCACAGGCTTAAGGCTTTCGGAATGCAGCAACTTGCAATACTCAAACCTTGACCTGAATGACGGTATCGGCTGGGTGCGCCTGGGAAAAGGAGCAAAGGACAGGATATTCATTATTTCAGAATTGTTCAGGAAAGACCTTTTGGCCTATATGGAAAAAACGGGCACCAATGGTAAAGGATACATTTTTTCTGTAAATGGCAGGAAAATGTCTCCGCGCGGTCTTCAGCATGCTATAAAAGTATCTGCTTTGCGCGCTGGAATCGAGAAACCCGTGCATGTGCACACGCTCCGGCATTCTTTTGCAACACATCTTCTTGAGAACGGCGTGGATATAAGGAAAATACAAAAGCTGCTTGGGCATTCGAATTTGCAGACTACGCAGATATACACACAGGTTTCAAGTGATGAGATTAAGAAAATCAAAAGCCCTCTGGATATGCTTTAATGTCAATAATTGCGTAACGCGATTTTTTGGATTAATTCGCGTAACGGATTTAAAAAGATATCCTTGAAAGAATCAGTTAGATAATATTTCCCATTTCAAATATGATAAGTAAGTGGGCAGAAAGGGGGATTATGGTGGTATATAAAAAATTTCTCTGCCCACTACAATTCGTATATATACGAACAATAGTATTTATAGATTACGGTTGTTGTAAACATGAGTATTTATTCTGAATAGGAGGTAGTGGGCTTTTGGGATTTATGGTGTGTAGATCGAAATGAGCATTAATATATACACTGAATATCTGACCGGAACAAGCTAAAATACCGTGACGGCATCTATATATATTCCCGTAACGCAATCAGTATAATATGACTGAACGTAAATATACACGCTGGAAAAAATGCCTGATATGCGACGATTTTGTGAAACTCATGTTCCCGGAGGATGCAAGGGATATACTCATAATTTATGAACCCGTAGAAGGAATGAGCGATGAATCCGGCAACTGGAAGAAAAAACAAATGGGATATATACACCGATCCTGTCTTTTAAAAGCTGCATCATTGAAGCCAAAAAATAATGAAGAAAGAAACAGCAGTATTTCAGAGGGCGTATAGTGGCATATAAGGATTTACGTGAATTCATTGGAATTCTCGAAAAACGAGGACTTCTGAAGCGGATAAAAACAGAAGTAAGCACAGAGCTTGAGATCACTGAAATTCTTGACCGATGTGTTAAAAATAACGGCCCTGCACTTCTTTTTGAAAACGTAAAAGGCTATAAGATGCCTGTATTTGCCAATGCTTTCGGTACAATGGAACGAATGTGTCTTGCACTTGATGTAAATGATCTTGATGACATCGGAGCAAGGATACGCAAACTCATGGAATTTGAAGCCCCATCCGGGTTATGGGAAGGAATAAAGAAGCTTCCCGAGGTCGTTGAACTTACATCATTTGCCCCAAAATATGTAAAATCAGGCCCCTGCAAAGAAATAATTCTTAAAGAAGGTTTTTCACTTGATGACCTTCCCATATTGAAATGCTGGCCAGAAGATGGGGGACACTTTATAACGCTTCCTCTTGTATTCACAAAAAACCCAAAAACCCAAAAGCAGAATGTAGGAATGTACAGGATGCAGGTCTATGACGGCAAGACCACAGGTATGCACTGGCATATCCATAAACACGGGGCGAGGGATTACGCTGATTCGGCAGGTAGCGGGAAAATTGAGGTTGCCGTTGCTATCGGGGCAGATCCTTCGGTTGTATATTCGGCAACTGCGCCTCTTCCTGATAATATCGATGAGATGATGTTTGCAGGATTCTTGCGTAAAAAGAATGTGGAGCTTGTTAAATGCGAAACAGTTGACCTTTATGTTCCCTCACATGCCGAAATTATCCTTGAAGGATATGTTGATGAAAAAGAGCGCCGCACAGAAGGACCTTTTGGCGACCACACAGGATATTATTCACTTGCAGATGAATTCCCGGTGTTCCATGTAACATGCATTACACACCGCAAGAACCCCATTTATCATGCGACCATTGTAGGTATACCGCCGATGGAAGATGCATATCTGGGGAAAGCAACTGAAAGGATCTTCCTTCCTCTCATGAAAGCACAGCTTCCTGAAATTGTCGATGTGAACCTGCCTGTTGAAGCCGTTTTCCATAACCTGTGCATTGTATCAATAAAAAAACGGTATCCTGGGCATGCAAAAAAAGTCATGTTCGCACTCTGGGGAATGGGGCAGATGATGTTCGCAAAGACCATAATCGTGCTTGATGATGATGTAAATGTGCAGGATATGAGAGAAGTTCTCTGGGCAACTACCACGCGAATGGATCCTGCAATGGATGTAACGATAATCGATAAAGCGCCCACAGATACGCTTGACCATGCTTCGCCCCTTCCCAACCTTGGCTCAAAAATGGGAATTGACGCCACGAGGAAAGGACCAGACGAAGGATTCAATCGGGAATGGCCTGATGCTTTGAAAATGGATTCGGCAGTAAAAGCACGAGTGGATAAGATCTGGAAGGAGCTTGGATTATAATTAGTCCTTGCTCAGGTCTTCTCCTCCATAATATATCTGCTGCACTGTATTGTATATGTCTTCCATGCCTGAGCCATAAGTAGATGAGACAGGGATAATATTCTGGCTTGCCCCAAATGATTTGAGCGCCAAAAGGAATTCAATACTTAGCTGGCTTTGCATCGTAGGTACCTCGTTATGGATATCATCTTCAAGATCCATAATATTCCTGCTCCAGTTGATTATTCTCTCACGTTCTTCATCTTTTAGAAGATCTGATTTTGGGAGGATATTTAAGAAAGGAACATTGAACCGCATCTGAACGGATGCAGCCTGGAGCATCAATGAAATAAATCCCGATGGGGTTTTTGAAATTATGGGATCATACAGGAAACCGATGATCGACTGATCGGCGCCAAGGGTGTCAATAAGGAATTTTCCGGACTGGCGAAGCACAAATAGTTCCATCTGCCCGGGTGTGTCAAAAATAACATAATCGGATTCATAGCTTTCAATTATCTCTTTCATCTCATCAATATTTAAAGCAAGAAGATCTGCTGCAATGATCTGGGCTCCGTTTGGCCCAACTCCATATTCCTTTATTACATCGTCCAATTTTACCCAGTCACGGATATCCACATCAGGGACATAAGGAGCATTTTCAATACCGGGGTCAAGGTTTACCGTAATTGCATCATATCTCTGGTTCTCCATCCATCCAAAAAAAGCATTTGTAAGTGAAGATTTGCCACTTCCAGCCGAGCCGATAAAATAAAGATTGATCATTGCTATCAGGTAGTAAATATCGGTCAAGAGAGAAAAGATTTTTGATGTTAAAAAAAATGAAATTATATGCAGATTTTGTTGTGCTGAAGCATACGGTTTTTGCCATCCCTTTTGCATATCTTGGCGCAATCCTGGCAAGTAAGGGTGTTCCTGAACTTCGGGTTTTGTTCTGGGTCGGGCTTGCGTTCCTGGGGGCGCGAAGTGCCGCAATGGCGCTGAATAATCTTATTGATAAGGATATTGATGCAAAAAACCCGAGAACGGCGAATCGCGAGATGCCTGCAGGTAAGATAACATTATCCGAAGTATGGGGATTAATACTCATATCTTATTTATTTTTGTTTTACTCAGCCTATAAACTGAATCCATTATGCCTTTTACTTGCGCCCATCATTCCGGTTACGTCAGTAATATATCCTTATCTTAAAAGATCTCTTCCGATATCGCATTTTGTCCTGGGGATGAACCTTGGTTATGCGCCTGTGGGAGGATGGCTTGCAGTAACGGGAATATTTAATTTCCCATTTGGCGCTCCGGAAATTGCCATGCTTCTGTTACTTTTTGCTGTTACCTTCTGGGTAGCGGGTTTTGATATTATTTATTCTCTTCAGGACATTGATTTTGATATCAAGAATAAGTTGCATTCTGTCCCAACTGTTTTCGGTGTAAAGAGAGCGCTTGATGTGTCATTTGTATCGCATATATTGATGCTTATACTCCTGGTCGGGTTGATGTTTGTGCTGAAGCTTGGGATTATTTTCAAGGTGGGGCTGATTGTTATTGCTGCCCTTATATGGTATGAGCATACGCTTGTTAAGGCTGATAATTTTACCAATGTTCCTGTGGCGTTCTTTAATGTTAATGCGGCCGTGAGTTTGAGCATGCTGGGGTTTACGGCATTGGATATTGTTTTAAGATGAAGAGTTGATAATGAGGACTATATCCAAAAGGAGAGGGAAAGCCTTTCCCAATTTTTTCTGCGAACATTATTTGTAATCCACCACCAATTACCCACCCATGCGCAAAAAACAAAAAGATTGGTCAAAAGACATGGCATTTCAGCGCATGATCCGGCTTTTTGAACTGGCTCACATTGAATTTAAGAAATATCCTGCTCGCAGCAACCGTTATGTGCAGCTTGCGCGAAAAATCGGGATGAGATACAGGGTCAGGATGCCTCAAGAGTTCAAGAGGCAGATATGCAAGTACTGCCATGCTTATTTAGTTCAGGGCGTTACTGCGCGCACAAGGCTTCAGGGCACTCACATATCCACTACATGCACCTCATGCGGAAAGCAAATGAGATTGCCATACTGAAAATTATTACCGTGAAATATGGAAAACATCATTAATTCAGGAACTTTTTCATTAATTATCCTGCCAATCCTGATTTTTTTGGCTCGAATTGTGGATGTTACATTCGGGACTATCAGGATAATATTTGTTTCTAGAGGTCTGAAGTGGCTTGCCCCGATTTTCGGTTTTTTTGAAGTTGAGAAGATTTTAATTATTGGGACGCTAAATTAGGTTTAATGAGTGAAGAGGTTGGTAAAAGAAAAGCGAACCGATTGATCAATGAAAAAAGCCCGTACCTTCTACAGCATGCATATAATCCCGTGAATTGGTACCCGTGGGGGGAAGAAGCTTTTGAAAAAGCCAGAACCGAAGATAAACCTGTTTTTCTCTCTATTGGATATTCCACATGCCACTGGTGTCATGTGATGGAAAAGGAATCCTTTGAGGATGATGATGTTGCAGCATTGATGAATGATACCTTTGTGAGCATCAAAGTTGACCGGGAAGAAAGGCCCGATATTGATAGCATCTATATGGCAGTCTGCCAGGCAATGACAGGAAGCGGGGGCTGGCCGCTTAATTTATTACTGACACCCGACAGGAGACCATTTCACGCTTTGACCTATATACCGAAAGAAAAAAGGTTCGGTCGGATTGGTATGTTAGACCTGATACCCCAGGTCAAAGAACTCTGGAAATCACATAGAGATGAAGTTGAAAAAGCCGCGAACCATAATATAAATGCTCTCAAGCCTGCATCAGGATCCCTTGCAGGAGAAAGACTGACTGAAGAGATACTTCACATTGCATACGAACAGCTTCTGGGAATGTTCGATGAAGAACATGGCGGGTTTGGTCATGCGCCTAAATTCCCGGCGCCTCACAACCTCATGTTCCTTCTTCGCTACTGGAAACGCACTGGAGACAGGATGGCTCTTATGATGGTTGAAAAGACACTTTGCGCCATGCGTATGGGAGGAATTTATGACCATGTAGGATTTGGTTTTCACCGCTATTCTGTTGATCAAAGATGGCTTGTTCCGCATTTTGAAAAAATGCTTTACGACCAGGCTATGCTGGCAATGGCTTATATTGAAGGTTACCAGGCGGCAGGAAAAGAAGATTTCGAAAAAACATGCCGGGAAATTTTTACCTATGTATTAAGGGATATGACCTCACCTGAGGGAGGATTTTTTTCAGGTGAAGATGCTGACAGCGAAGGTGAAGAAGGGAAATTTTATTTATGGACCGAAAATGAGCTACATCAGATACTCCCGGATGAAGAGTATACATTAGTTAAGAAGTTATTCAATATCAAGGTAAACGGAAATTTCCAGGAAGGAAATGGACAAAATATTTTTTATTTATCAAAACCTGTCACTGAAGTTCCTGATTTTCCAGCAAATGTAGATAAGATCATTGAGTCCTCACGACGCAAATTATTCGAAGCACGTGAAAAACGTATCCATCCTGGCAAGGATGACAAGATCCTGACTGACTGGAATGGATTAATGATAGCAGCCCTGGCTAAGGCTTCCCAGGCATTTGACGAACCTGAATATGCAAAATCTGCTCAAAATGCTGCGGATTTTATTCTTTCCACAATGCGTAACAATGACGGTCTTTATCACCGTTACAGGGAAGGTGAAGCCGTAATTAAGGGTTTTTTAGATGATTATGCGTTTTTGGTCTGGGGATTACTCGAACTTTATGAGGCAACCTTCGAGATCCGTTACCTGAAAGCAGCTCTTGAATTCAATGAATATTTACTTGCGCATTTCCGGGATACGGAGGCTGGTGGATTTTTCCTTACATCAGATAATGTCGAGAATATTCTCATAAGGAAAAAAGATATTTATGACGGAGCCATTCCGTCAGGTAACTCGGTAGCGATGCTGAATCTTATTCGTCTTGGCAAGATCACAGCTGATCCGGAACTTGAACGAAAAGCTGATGCTATCGGGCAGGCATTCTCTCTGAAAGTTGGACAGGCACCAGCTGGTTATACCATGCTTATGTCTGCGCTTGATTTTACTCTGGGGCCATCGAGTGAGGTTATAATTGCAGGGGATCTGCAGGCAGATGATACGATGGATATGCTAAAGGCACTCAGGAAAGAATTTATTCCGAATAAGGTTGTAATTTTGCGGCCTGATGAAGAAAGTGAGATCACGCGAATTTCTGATATTACAAAAAGCCTTTCAAGCAAGGGAGGAAAAGCAACTGCGTATGTATGCCGGAATTTCAGCTGCAGATTGCCTGTAACTGAGCCAGGGAAAATGCTGGAATTGCTGTGAATGAAACCCTGCAGAAGAGAAATGCATCTATTTTTTCACCCATAAGAAGTACAATGCAATTATAATAATATTCATAATTAATACGATCAATATTATAGACCATGTCGAGACCCATGACGATTCAATCCGTGTGATGACCGCTGTTTCAACAGGCTTCTGTGATGCTCTGGCTCTGGGCTGTTGTGGGGTTTCAAGAGCAAATACATTGGCATTGGCATTGGTAGTAGGTTTCGCTTCACTTATCTTCGCAGTTATAGCAAACGGTGAGAATTCATATGTCTTTCCTTCAAAAAATGTGTTTGTGTCGTCTTTTGACAATACGTTGGTTTCAAGTTCTATCCAGCTATTCCCGTTCCATTTCACCAATACGATATCGCTGCTTGTAACATTGTTAGCGCTCATCCAGGAGTTTTCAACCCTGAATTTGATGGAGGCTTCCTTTATGTTCCTTGATGTTGCAAAACCCGGTGTTCCCACCCAGATGTTGACATTTTTATAAACAAGACCCTCCGGCGGTGTCTTAACAAGGGTAGAAGTACCTTTCAATACTACCACTAAGGCCGTTATTATATCCATACTGGTATTGCCCATTATATTGACGAACATTATAGGATTCTTCACATCTGTAAACCTGTAGAATGTGGTCACATTCCTGTATATTGGCAGGTCAGATCTTTCAATCAACTCAATATTAGATACGTTCTCTCTGGATGAACCCCCTTCGCCGCCACCGCTGCTTATGGATGTATTATCTGGCAGAGAATATGTATATGAAGAGCCTGCTTCAACGGTTACTGGATCAAAACCAGGTACGGTGATGACCGGGTTTTCATCTGATGGAGAGGCACTCGCCTGGGATACCAAAAAAAGAAGGACTATCAATAAAATTATGTTAAATGTAACAGAGATTCTACCTGGAAATTTACTTTTAATTATTTCACTGAATTTATTCATCATATTTTCACCCCGTTACCGCATACTCTACTTTCCCACCTTGTTTTATTTTCAAATACATTCCTATTGAAGCAATTCAGTATTGTTTGTTAACAATCCTTTTTCTCTGTTTCTGCAATTTAGTTATACCTTGAAGTATATTAAACCATAACTCTGCAATTTATCTGCGGCTATTATTTTTAGATTTCGATTTAACAGGAACTTTGCAACAAACCTTATCTAGATATGACTCTATCCGACCCAGCGCCTCAACAAGCTGCTCGCGCGATGTTGCATATGAACACCGCAGATGCCCCTCGCCGCAATCCCCGAATACATTTCCTGGAACTACTGCAACTTTCTCTTCTTTCAGGAGCCCGCCTGCAAACTCCTCAGATGTCATTCCAGTGCTTTTGATACTGGGGAATGCATAGAATGCGCCTTTGGGCTCAAAACAATCAAGACCAAGTTTATTTAATCCATCCACGATGAGGCGGCGTCTGCGGTCATATTCCCTGATCATCTTTTCCATTTCACCGTTTCCGTTCTTCAGGGCCTCAATAGCGCCCATTTGCGCGGTTATCGGCGCGCAAAGCATCGCATACTGGTGGATCTTGGTCATAGCCCCGATCAAATCTTCGCAACCTGTCGCAAAACCGAGACGCAAACCAGTCATAGCATGGGATTTTGAAAAGCCGTTCAATATTATCGTTCTTTCTTTCATTCCCGGAACTGATGAGAAACACGTATGTGAGCCGCCATATGTTAATTTGCAATATACTTCATCTGAGATCACGGCAAGGTCATGTTCATTGACCAGCATAGCTATTTCCTCAAGGTCTTTTTTCCTCAGGACCGCACCTGTAGGATTATTTGGATAGCTCAGCACAAGAGCTTTTGTTTTCTTTGTTATGCTCTTTTCTATCTGCTCTGCTGTGACCCTGAACTCATTTTCCCTGTTAGTCCGTACAGGAACGGGGATCCCTCCTGCAAGGGAAACGCTCGGTTTATAGGAAACATAACTCGGTTCCGGGACGATCACTTCATCCCCCGGATTTATTATTGCCCTGAAAGCAAGATCTGCAGCCTCACTAACCCCTGTTGTGACCAGGATCTGGTTTTGGGGGTTGTAATCAACATTATAATCTTTCTTATAACTTTTCGAGATCAATTCCCTTAATTCAAGAAGGCCAAGATTAGAAGTATAGGATGTGAATCCTTTCTCAAGAGAATATATGCACGCCTCCCTGATATGCCAGGGTGTAACGAAATCAGGCTCACCTACCCCAAGTGATATTACTCCTTCCATCTCAAGCACAAGATCAAAGAATTTCCTGATACCTGATGGAGGGATATTCCTTACTACTTCTGCAACGAATTTATCGGGCATAAGATCACTATGGTGACACCGGCAGTCTCTCAGAACGCTCTTTCTCAAACAGGATATCTCCATCCTGCTTGTATGTTCTCAACACAAAATGCGTAACAGTTCCCTGCACCTGTTCAAGGGTAGCTATTTTTTCCGCAACGAAAAATGCAACATCTTTCATGGACTTACCGCGCACGGTAAGTGACAGATCATGTCCTCCTGAGATAAGACGGACTGACACAACCTCAGGGAATTTAGCTATACGCTCTGCAATAGTATCATACCCCGTCCTTGAACGCAAAACAACTTTTAGCTCGATAATAGCATATACATATTCTTCCCCTGCTTTTTCCCAATCAATTACAGTCTTATATTTCCTGATAATTCCCTTTTTTTCCATTTCCTTTATCTTTGAGGCAACCTGTGCTTCCGTAAGCCCTGTCATTGTTGCTATTTCTTTTGGCTGTATTTTAGGGTCGTTTTCAAGGATATCAAGTATTTCTTTCATTGTCTTGCCTCGCGGGTTTTTATTGTTCTGGGAGGTAATAGGTTTTGCCATTGGAAAAATTGACGGTTTTTTATAATTAATTTATAATAGATATATAAAGATTCGGGAGCAAATAAAAATATGCAATTAAAAGGATTGAGAAAGAACCTTCCAAACCGTCGAGCTCGAAGGTTGAAACTGCGGATAAATCAAAAGTTATCCTTAGCAAAATGAACGACTATACCGATTTCAAAGAGATATACCAACACTTTGACCGCAATAGGTATATCTGGAAATAAAATATCCGTTAGTTGAATCATAATCCAAAGACCTATAATATTCAGGCAAAAAACGATTATGTGTCTGGACATATCGATTATGGGATGACGGACTTTTTTCCAAATTTCGCGGTGAATCTTAATCATTCACCACTTAAATATTGGTTTATAGATATAAAGGGTTGTGGGAGCGTGCTGAAAGTATTTTTTTGATTAAATAAAGCAATTTTAGGAAATGGGGTATAAAATCATAGACAAGAACGAATTTACAAATATATATTCATAAATAATATAAGTATTATAGTAAAACAGTAAAGCTCTGGACGTCACCCCAAAGCCTACAACAGATTTTTATTTTGGTTCAGCGGTAACTGAATAATAAATGTTATCTCCAAATTCTGTATCAAAAGTAAAACTTACTTTTTTTATCATTCCTTTTTCAATGTATGTCACTTGTTGTTGGTTCATAGGTTGTTTGTCTGGAGCTTTTACTTCAACTTTTACAAGAACATCACCAGACTCTCCTTGATTCTCTATGTCAGCGGTTACAATTGTAACACTATTTAAGCCTTGCAATGTTCCTTCAGCATTTTTTGAAAGAACAACGGGCTTTGACGACGAAACACACCCTGATAATAAAACCAGTATTGTTATTAAAATACTTACAACCATAATTTTCTTATTCATATCTATAACCTCATCTAATTTAAGAGTGGTAGAACTGTTTTGAGATGACAGTTACCCACTTTGACAACTTTATTCCAAGTGTTATTTTTATTTAAAGGTAACGCCATGCACCACCCTCATATTCTATGGCGTCAAGTTAGTCTTGTAACATTATAAATATATAATGATAAGAAAATGCGTTTCTAGTTTCCTGTACGTAAATAAAATAATAATTCAAAAACGTAACGACAGAATTTTTATCAAAATACAAAAAGGCAAGGATTTTTAATAATTCTGGGATTAATATGTGAGCAGAGACTTAAGGAGTCCTATTTTGCTTAACTTAAGCAAAAATTTACATTTGTTTTGTGGTGTCGGATCGGTGCAAATCTCTTACCTCGGCTCAACAGCTCACCACAGGGGCAAACAAGTGGCAAATTCTGGTTACAAAGTTGTTTGATTCTTCACAGGCGTACTAATCCACAAATCCGAAACATTAACCTCTTCGGTCGGCGGCACGAAACTCTACGAGAACTTCAAAGTCTCCGGCGTTGAAGTGCACTTCCCGCTTGAAGTAAATGGTCGCCCCATAGGATACTCGGAAGTGGAGAGGGAGAGCGGTTGGAAGCTGCGACCTTTCCATGAATGTTTTGAAGACTACAAAAGAAAGCACGGGATTGAGGATTAAAGGTTTTTTATGAAAAAGATACATAATGCTCATGTAATAAATATTTGACTGTAGTAACAGTATCTCCGAAAGAATGTAAACTAATTTTATAAGTCCAAAAATTTTTATCATACGAGATAACGGCTGGGGAAGACAAATAACCATATCTCAAGAAGAAATAATACCTGTCCGGGGATGGCAGGAAGTTGGTCTTGATTCCAGTAATCAGTTCGACCAAACTTTGAGATTTTTGATATAGGCCCAGTTACAACATTGCTGTCACCAGACAGCAACGATCTTATTAAAGCCGATTTTGAATGATAATACCTTAGCCTACCTTTGCCCGGTTTCTTCTCATCTCGCTCTTTTATCCAGCCCTAAATGCCTGAAAAACCAGCTTTTATCCGACTAATCCTTTTTAGTATCTATATTCCACCCTACCTCGCGATTAAATATATCTGACTTTTTTTCTCTTCTTACCATCAATCTATGAGTTCCGTCTTTTGAAACCACAGCCTTTGCAGTTCTTGGAAAAGAATTTGCATTTGATGAAAAGAAATCCGAATATGCACCCGTATCATAGAAAAGTAAATAATCTCCTCGAATTGGTTTTCTTATTAATTTATTTTTTATCTTACAAAGAAGATCCCCTGTAAAACACAAATTCCCTGCAACAAATGTTTCAAAGTGTTCTCCTTCTTCGATACAATTAGCAATTTCTATTCTATGCAACTGCTCTGGAACAGCAGTTCCAAACGTATGGGAATTTACACCTATATCCACATGAATGATGTTCTCTCCACGCGGGGTTTTTGAAACATGACCAATTTTTGCAATTGTCACCCCTGCATTTCCCACGATACTTCTCCCCGGTTCGATAACAAACCTAGGAGACCCGATTTCTTCTAATTTTTCCCTGAAAGTCTTATTTTCAGAAAAATTTTCATTAAGTAATTTTTGGATGAATATATCTGGTGTATATTCGATTGAAAGTTCCTCACCGATCCATTCCAGATCATCTAATTCTGAATTATATTCATATCCGATGAATTCATTAGCCCAGGAATAGTTTTCATTTCTCGTATTTTTGATTTTCCTTTTAATTAGGTCCCATTCTTTCTTATCAAAGTAAGGTATGCCCAGGCCTCCTCCCAGATCGATCTCATTTATATCGAATCCAATTTTTTGTGCCTCTTTGGATAGATGGATGAGGTTATCAAGAACAATGTAATATGCGTTAATATCTGTTATTTGCGATCCAAGATGGACCATTAAACCGTTGGGTACAAGCATATCCAGGTCCAGGACTTTCTGGAACACAGAATTCGCTCGTTTTATATCAATCCCAAATTTACTCCAGTCGCTTGATGTTGAAATCGCCCGTGAAGTAATATGCTTAACGGGAAAACCTGAAAGCCGAAGATTTATTTTTGCAGTAATTCCAGATTCTTGAGCAATTGCGTTGATGGTCTTTAATTCTTCTTCAGGATCAACACTTATCAATATTTCTTTTTCTATACATTCTTCCAGATAAGCATCACTTTTGCAATTCCCATTTGCGCGAATTTTCTCTGCTGGAATTCCTGCATTGAGTGCTAATTCTAGCTCATACTCTGAAGCAACATCTGCTCCCGCTCCTAATTTAGCAAGAAGGTTAAGAACATAATAACTTGTGTTTGCCTTAACTGCATAACAAATAAGATGATTTTTGTACTCTTTTTCAAGACTTTCTTGGTATTTGTTATAATTTTCCCTGATAATATCGTCGAATAAAATATACAATGGTGTGCCATATTTTTCTGCCAGCACAACCATATCAGCACCAAATATTTTCCGATGATTTCTTTCTGTTTTACCAATATACTTTTTCCATGGTCCTTTATCCTGGATCATTTCAAACACTCCTGCAATCTAAAGTGAAATTGAACTATATACACTTGAATGCTGCTATTACCTCTTGGCAATGTGAAAGAATATATAGAAAGTTACAGTTTCAAGGAACTTCTTAACTCGCTGTCCAGGATCGAGAAAGTGGTTACTTTTGTGATCGAAAGGACAAGGATGAACCCGGCTGGGGTCAGTATTCCCCGGCAAGCAGCCGCCTGCACCGGTTGAGGAATTTAATTATGGTTATGTTGGGGTGACGATCCCACATTACCAGCATCGCCCATCATGCCTGGCCATTCTTGAAAGGAATTGCAGGATTAATTCCTGATTATTTTCAGTTGCCCTTTCAATCTTTCCATTGCGGTTTTGTACCAACCGCCTACTCCATGAATATCGTCCACGTCAGCCATAATATGCACATGGATTACAAGCTATAAAGGGTTATAGGATTCGTGCATTAGGTAGGGTCCGCCCGGACTATCCCACCTTTTTGAAAGCATAAACTTATTATATAGTATTGTCAATTACTCATTGGAGTGATATGAATGAAGATTATATCTTCTTTATTGGTCTTATTTGGAATATTAGCAATATTAGTCATTAGCGGTTGCACTCAACAACAAACACCTGTACAACAAACACCATCTATAACAACATCTGTACAACAAACATCAGCTATAGCAACACCTGTAGCACAGCCTACAATAGAACAACCAACGGTTACACTTTCTGCTGGAAATTATATTATGGATAGCAAAGGAAATACCCTCTATTTCTTTACAAACGATGTTATGGGAGATAGCAAATGCACAGGTACCTGTCTTAGTAGTTGGCCTATTTTCTATCAAGAGAGTCTAACTGTCTCTTCCGGACTTAGCTCCGCTGATTTTGGAACAATTACAAGAGATGATGGACAAAAACAAACAACCTATAAAGGATGGCCATTATACTATTTCTCCAGTGATGCGAATCCAGGGGATATTAAAGGAGAAGGGGTGAACGGAAGGTGGTTTATCGCCAGATCAGATTATACAGTTTTTCTCGCAGATAAAATGAATCTGAAATTCATCGTCGATGCAAAGGGAAATACTCTTTATCTTTTTACTAAAGATACGCCTGGAGTAAGCAATTGCATAGGAAATTGCTCACAGATATGGCCTGTTTTCTATAGTGAGAATATCGTTGGGCCATCTATAATGAATAGTTCTAATTTCGGCGTAATAACCAATAGCGAAGGGTCCAGACAGACAACTTATAGACAAATGCCACTGTACTACTATATTAACGATACAAAACGCGGGGATACAAATGGCCAGGGTGTGAATAATGCCTGGTTCGTCGTGGGACTTGAGACTACAATTGTATCAACGAACATTACATCAAACATTACATCATCTCCTGTTGCAACGACCGGATCTGGAGGATATTGATAAAGATATTTTTTAAAAAAGCGAAAATAACAATATCAAAATTCGTGGAAGTGTATACCAACTTTTGGACAAAGTATGGAGGTAATGAGTAAAATGTCTCCAAAGTGAACCGCTTGTAGCATGGTGGTTCACTAACGGAATGGGTAATAGTATGACAGTAACATAATGTGCGCTTTTTTTGGCGCTTGAAAAAACGGATACAATTGGACTTAATTCTATATAACTCAGAAACTATTTCATCTTTTTTATCAATTTCTCTTATCCAGATTCTTACACTGAACGTTATTTTGGAATCCGAAATATCAGAAACCAAGACTCTCGGCTCGAACAGGCCCATATCCAATTTATCTTTAAATAATATTTTAAAGTTAGATAATTCAAATAATTGAGAGATAATACCTTTTTATATTCGGGATACATTCGGAAGTATTTTTGGATGCTTATGTGCAACTTCTTTAACGATATTTTTGACTTTTTCAAAATCGTAAGAATAAGGTATTGATAATTGTACCGGAATTTCTATTTCTTAAAATCGTACGTGTTAGCTTAATTTCCTTTATATTGCTTATTCCTGTATCACCAATTTCAACCCAGTCATCAAGCTGGACAATCTTACTACTGAAATCAATACTCCGGCTATGAAATTTTGGATTATTTGCTGAGCCCCGAAAGCAAGTGCAATACTAAATATACCCAATGACGCAATTAACGCGTTTAAATCTAAATTAAGTACATAACGCACGCCATAATAAAATCCGAGCGTATAAAAGGCATATTGTATCCCACATTCAAGAGGTTATGATTCACCCATCTGATTTTTATAAAAGGACTGCCTATTTGGTTTTATCCCACAAATAGATAATTTAAAAATTGTTGATGTCAAACGATTGGATCACCTCCCACTGGTC
>JBAQLI010000195.1:0-3495 GCA_049301735.1 Candidatus Methanoperedens sp. | reverse complement strand
TTCTGTACATCCTAAATGGAATTATTCACTTCTGCCTTCAGATTCAAACAAGCAGGTGAATTAATTTGGATATGTTATTTCTGCGTAATCCCTAAGAGACCAATTACTATTAATGAACTAAAAAATATTTCCCAAATCGCTATTTCTCAAGCTTCGATTACTGTTCACGAATTATATGATTTAGGTTTGATTTCCTGCAAAAATCCAAACGATAAAATTGGAAAGTTATTTGAAATTACCGATAAAGGCATGGAAATTTTAAAATATGTAATTGGATCATGAAATTTAAAGAAGAATATTTTTTTTGTAGCCCACGCCTGCTTCGCAATGTAGATGAAGTACACGAAATATTTTCATGCATCGAATCCATAAAATGGAAGCCTGAATTTGAAATTCAGCATAATGGTATCGAATGTAAACATCAAACAGCATACAATAAGGCATTTGATGTTGAATTTTTTAAATATGATTGGCAGTCACAACCAAAGCTTTGTGAAAATCCAAATTTGATCGGTGATTATCAGAAAAACGATATTTTTGTGGAAATTCAATTTGGAAATAGTGCAACTATCTATCGTGATTATTATAAATTCCATTTTGGATTGACAAAAAATCTTTTTTCTTTAGCAGTCCTGATTGTTCCGACAAAGCCAAAAGACTTTTTTCCAACTCGTCCTGCCAGTGTAAATAATATGGCTGAGTTTGATTTTGCATATCGTTATTTTAAATTATTACCAATCCCTGTGCCTATACTCTTGTTGGGATTACTCCCAGAAAATTAGAATATGTGCATTATGTACAGTAAATAAATTATGTACATGAAATTACTAAGAAAGCATGGGTAGAAAATTCACTGTAAAAGCCTGCGCTCATCACGGTACAGATTCACTGGATATTACAATACCAACACAAGTATGCAAAGAAAATAAGATTAATGAGGGGGATGTCTTTTCTTTGGAAATTACAGATGAAGGAAAATTAACTGTTTTAAAATATACCCGAATTTTTGAAAATAAATGACGATCCACTCAAATAAAAATTTCTAACAATCCGCCCCCTCCAACTTCACCCCCGAAACCACCATCATCTTTCGCTTCCCCGACAGCGGCAATTGGGCTACGCACGTAGGCAACTACAGGGGCAACTGGTCGCCATACACTCCCTGCAACCTTATTTTGCGCTACAACGCTCCGGTGAGCTTGTGCTTGACCGGGATCGTGAATCCACGTATGCCTGCGAGGCATACGTGTCTGCGCCCTCCCGAGGCGCGACTCGGGATGATGGATTCGGGCACGACGCTTGTGGAATGCCTGGGACGGCGCGCCGTGGGGTAAATAATACAATTATCAGCCGAATTTATGATAAAAAAACAACTAACTGAAACGAACTCTAACGAAAACTTGCATGGAGTTCGTTTCAGTTCGTATGAGTTCGTTGTTAAAAAAATTTGGTGCGGCGGAGCATTTTTCTAAAATGCGCAATACAAGAATCATGATGCAGTCATGGCGGCGCAAAACAGGCTGGACTTTTCGTATGCTCCGCTAGATGCTGATTATGTAGCGCCGAATATTCAAAACCACAGAGTGCACAAAGAACTCAGAGACAAAACAACATTTCTCTGTGAACTCTGTGTCCTTTGTGGTTGATTTTTCGGATAAATTAATCTTCTCCAGAATAAATTTAAAAACTATCATGATCACTGACCAGCATCATCCCTTATTCCCAGAACTGCGAGGGCGACCTCTCAAGAGTGCACAACATCGCCGAATTCCAGGATGAAATGCGCCGGGTGTATGCATATGCGTCCTCAGGCCGGGAAAGCATTGTGCCATCCTCATGGGTGATTCGCGGCGCAACAAGCATTTTATTCATATCACGCCGCGGGTACTGATGAGCTTCCTTGAGGTGGTTTTCATACTGCGTGAGGATATAATCAAGATGCAGTGGAGAGAACGACGAAGTTTAAGGAGAGCATGAAGTGGTGTGGTGGTAAGTCCCTAAATCTTGGAAATCTTTAAAAGGCCATTCGGCATACGAGGGCTAAGTAACTTTTTGCAGATGGTGAAAAGCATTATTCGAGTATCAGAGCATGCATTAAAGAGAATAAAAGAACGGGATATCAATATTGAACTTATTGAGCAAATCATACAGGAGCCTCTTGAAGTTATCGATGTCAAGTTTGGACGAAAAGCAGCTTGCAGAAAACTTGATGATCATTATTTGGTTGTAATTTTTGAAGAGCAGAAGGATGAAATAGTTATAGTAACAGTATTGAAAGTAGATGAAGTGAGATTAAATAGATATGGTTTCAGTAGAATTTGACTCCGAAGTAAATGCAATGTACATTCGCTTTAAAAAGGGTAAAGTGGATAAATCTGAGCCGTTAGCAGACAATGTCATCGTTGATATTGATAAAAATGGAAAAGCAATAGGTATAGAGATTTTACTTCCAAAAGAGGATTTAAGGGTATCAAATATTGTTTCTAAGGCTTTGAAGGTAGAAGCATAACTGAGGCATATCCAGACTAAGGTGTTTTTTCCAAATTCAGTCTGGACTTTTCCTAACCGCGGGGATTGGGCTATCCATGTAAACCGACACCCTGCTTTACCCTGTACAAACGTATGGCACGCTTGCCATACGTGGATGCGACGTCAACCGGCGCAACGGTTGTTGAGAACTACAAAGGCAACTGATCGCCATACATTCTCCGCAACCTCATTTTGCGCTACACACAGCCCGGTGAACTTGTGCTTGACCAGATGATGGGTTCTGGCTCAACACTTGTGGAATGGAAACATCTTGGGCAGCGCGGCATGGGCGTGGATAATACAATTATCAGCCGAATTTATGAAAAAAAAAAAACAACTAACTAAAACGAACTCAAAACGAACTCTTTCATCGAGTTCGTTTCAGTTCGCATGAGTTCGTTGTTAAAAAAAATGTGCTGTAGCGAATCATTTTTCTAAAATGCTCAATACAATAATTCGGATACGATCATGGTGGCGCGTAACAGACTGGACTTTTCTTACGCACCGCTGAATGCTGATTATGAACCCGTTATTCCAAAACGCAAATAAACTGAGCTTAGCAGGCTGTCCCAAAACAATTTGACATTGTACAAATGCAATATTAATTGTCCGTATTAGGAAGTTTTATTGAATTTATTGATTGTTCTTTATCATAATTGGGATAAATTATACTTGCTTTGGGCAATTGCTTTGAGTTTTGGGACAGCCTGTTAGGATGCTCTTGAGAATTCAATAAAGTCCCAACGCTGAAAAAAAAAGAATTTATAAAACCAGGCTAAAGTAATCTATTTAGCTTTTGGTATTGGTGCCTTTCGGTTTCTTAATTGCTCATTGAACTTTCCGCTCATGTAAATGAAAACGTTGCTATATGATTATCGTAATTCATAGTGTTAAAATTATATAAATCTGTATAAGGTTGTATATATCTTTGCTTGATTCTATATTGCAAACTGATCCGGACAAAAA
>JBAQLI010000194.1:0-9806 GCA_049301735.1 Candidatus Methanoperedens sp. | reverse complement strand
GCGAATTATGCATTGTTTTTCGAGATCAAAAATTCATCAATAGACAGGATTTACAGGATAAACAGGATAGATTTACTGCATTTCATCCCGTAAATCCCGTTATCCTGTCTAATTATTGGATGGGTTCGCAATGATAGAAAACTTTATATATAGTTAGATCATAACTGAGTCACATCGGTTTTTTAAAATTTTTAAAAAAATAACCACAATCATTTTTTTAAAATCTCCACACGAAATAATGGGGTAGGTTTACACGCTTTCCAGTGGAAACAATGGGGTCTGAAGGATAAAATTTTACTTACATCACGTACATTATGATATATATCATTAATAAAACGATATATTATGGCATCTTTTATGTATACGGGCATCTTCCAGACATTAGCATTTCCAATTGAAATAGAGGGGTCGTTACCATTACTCTTAATACCTATCCTTCCATTGGAGTAATCTACGAGGTTGAAGGATGGAGACAAAAAAATCACCAATAAATGGTATTTTCGAAGATATGCTGATGCGTGCAACGATTTTTGAGAATAGAGAAGTACTGAGATCTACATATACTCCGGATTATCTTCCGCACAGGAACGATCAGGTAAAAGGATTGGCTACAATATTAGTTTCAGCCTTAAGAGGCGAAACCCCTTCTAATATCCTGATATACGGAAAGACCGGAACAGGTAAAACCGCTGTAGCAAAACACGTAGGCAGAGAACTTGAGAAAACAAGTGAAACGCATGACATTCCATGTGTTGTTGTTTATATTAACTGTGAAGTTGTGGATACACAATATCGTTTGCTGGCATCCATTGCGCGGCATTTCGAGAAGGACATTCCCATGACAGGATGGCCGACTGACCAGGTATATTCTGAACTAAAAAATGCTCTTGACGTGGATAAACGCATAGCGATAATAATACTTGATGAGGTTGATAAGCTCGTATGCAAAGGAGACGATGTTCTTTACAATCTTACCAGGATAAATTCGGACTTGAAAAAATCAAAAGTCAGTCTTATCGGTGTCACAAACGATCTTAAATTCACAGAATTCCTCGATCCAAGGGTTAAAAGTTCACTGGGCGAAGAAGAGATTATTTTCCCTCCTTACGACGCAAACCAGATAAGGGATATCCTTAACCAGAGAGCACAGATGGCATTTAAACCCCAGGTACTGGAAGAGACTGTTATCCCTCTTTGTGCTGCTTACGCAGCTCAGGAGCATGGAGATGCAAGGCGTGCACTGGACCTTTTGCGGGTATCAGGAGAGATCGCAGAACGAATAAAGTCGAGTAAGGTACTTGAAGCGCATGTCAAACAGGCCCAGGAGAAAATAGAAATAGACAGGATAGTGGAGGTAGTAAGGACTTTGCCAAGCCAGTCTAAACTTGTTCTATTGAGTGTGGTCCTTCTCGGATACAATGGTGACAGTAACCTCACAACGGGCGAAGCTTATAATATTTACAAGCAGATGTGCAGATTGATAGGAATAGAAATTCTGACCCAGCGAAGGGTTACGGATTTGATATCCGAACTTGATATGATGGGTATCCTGAATGCAACTGTTGTAAGTAAAGGAAGGTACGGAAGGACCAAAGAAATCTCTTTGAGCGTCCCTTCCGAAAGCACTAAACGAGTTTTATTTGAAGATTACAGGTTAAAACCGCTGGAAGATTTCAAGCCGCCCAACCAGACAAAGTTGTACGCCTGAAATCGTCTCATTTTTTATTATTTAAAACATGCAAAATTCCCTCTGGGAATAAGCGAAATACACCCGAGCAATGGTACCCTGCCAAATCTTGCTTTTCCGATCACCCATTCTTTCTTAATAGGCTGCAGGTGACTTATACTGCCTTGCTGGTCATATGCAGCATTGGTTCTGCTGTTATCACCTTTTGTAATGTAGCCTGCATGTGGGGCAAGAGGTCCTCCTGGCCACATAGGTTCGCTTTCGTTTACATAATACATGGCTCGATGGATTATTGGGGTTGTCCCTTCCATTCCACGTGGTTTGTACAGGATAACATCGCCATATTCGTCAAAAGACGAATAATTCAATTTTTTTCCTGCTTCATTTGTGATTATTTCTGTGCGATCGATACTTTCGACAAATATGATATCACCGATCTGGATGTGGGGGATCATGCTCCCGCTTTCTACTGCTACCATTGGGGTATATAGTCCCAATGCGATCTTTGAAACCGAGGCAAAAATAACTACAACTGTAAGGACAAAAATCAAATCACGCAAAAGTCCTGCCCAGAAACTATCACTTTCTTTAAAATATTTTACTATGTTTTTTAGACCCATAAACAGCTTGGGATAATATCGGTTATCATATTAAGACTTGTCCTTATTGATCCAAATTTTAAATCCAAAGATATACACAATTACTGATTAAAACATGCGAAATTTCCTCTCATGGTGAGTGGAACACACCCGATTAAAGGTATTGGTCTAAAACGGGCGACACCAATTACCCATTCCTTCTTGACAGGCTGCAAATAACTTATGCTTCCCTGCTGGTCGTATACTGCATTTGTATTGTTATTATCCCCTTTTGTAATATATCCCGCATAGGGAGCAGAAGGCCCGTCCGGCCACATAGGTTCGTCTTTATTGACATAATACATGGCGCGATGAATTATGGGGGTTCTCTCCTCATTTCCGGACCTCATGTATAAAATCACATCACCGTAATAACCAAAAGATAAATACCCGGTTTTTTCACCTTCTTCATATGTTATAATTTTTGAGCGGTCCAGGCTTTCAATAAAAATTATATCCCCTATATTTAAATGCGGGACCATGCTTTTACTTTCCACTGCCACCATCGGAGAAAGGCGGCCAAGGGCAATGTAAGAGATCGAGGCAAGAATTGCAACTACTATGAGCACAAATAAAATATCCCGAAAAAGCCCAACCCAGAAATTATCGCTTTCCTTTATTTTTTTTATCGTTTCTTTTATCCCCATGACTTATCTGTAATACTGTAAGAAGTATTAATTGTTACTATTTCTTGAATTCTCATGTATCTTTGTTGAGGAGGTGGAAAACATACAGATTTATTAATATCAAAGCTGTATTCGAGGCAAAAGGAAGAATATTAATGGAGCTCCAGAAACCCAGAGGCACGCGTGATTTCCTGCCAGAAGAAATGATTAAGCGCAGATATATTGAAAATAAGTTGCGCAATGTCGCTACACACTGGGGATACGGGGAGATAAAAACCCCGACATTTGAGCATATAGAGCTTTTTACGCTAAAATCCGGTGAAGGGATACTTGGTGAAATATATAATTTCAAGGACAAAGGTGACCGCGAGATAGCGCTTCGTCCTGAACTGACAGCCCCGGTAGTCAGGATGTATGTGGAAGAGCTCCAGAGGTCGCCAAAGCCCCTGAAATTCTTTTATTTTGATAACTGCTTCAGATATGAGCGCCCCCAGAAAGGACGTTTCCGTGAGTTTTTCCAGTTCGGGGTTGAGATAATCGGAAGCGCAAGGCCTGAGTCCGATGCAGAAGTAATAGCGCTTGCAGTTGAAATGCTAAAAAGTGCAGGTGTCAGCGGAGATCTCCATGTGGGAAATCTGGGAATAGTGCGGGCTCTGTTAAAAGATATCGGGCCTGAACACCAGGGCAAGATCATGCGACTTGTGGATAAGAAAGATGATTTAGGGCTTGAGGAATTTCTCGATGAGATCAATGCACCTGAGGATATGAGGGGCAAATTGTTCCGGTTGATCGGATTACATGGTGAAAATGCAGTGCATGAGGCGCGTGAGCTTGTTGGAGACATCGATGCGATATCGCAATTCAAAGCGCTTCTTGATCTCCTGGATGTGTATGGACTGGAATACCAGGTTGACCTCGGGATCGCAAGAGGTCTTGATTATTATACAGGCATGGTGTTTGAGATTTATTGTGAAGGACTTGGCGCACAGAACCAGGTGTGTGGCGGCGGTTCTTATCGCCTTGCGGCGCTTTTTGGGGGCGAGGATACGCCATCAACCGGATATGGTATCGGGTTTGACAGGATCATGGAGATTTGTGAGGTAAATCCCCAACCACCCAAACGTATTGTGGTAGTCTCGTTTGAGGACACGCGCAAAGAAGCAATAATTATAGCAAACAAGCTAAGAGAGCACGTTTCAACGTACGTCGACGTCATGGGTCGCAAGTTCAAAGACCAGATCTCCTATGCCAATACGATTGGCGCAAGTCATGTGGTCATCGTGGGGAAAAACGAGCTTGATGCAGGGAAGGTGGCGCTTAAGGATATGAAGACCGGGGAGCAGGTGCTTGTGACGGTGGAAGAAGCGGTTGAAAGAGTGAAGAGCTAATTTTTCAGATCATTAAATATTATCAAAGATTTATTATAATATTCCAGCGCCTTCTCCGGTTTCCCCCAGTCCTGGTACACACCTGCGATGTTGTTGAAGTCTGTTGCTTTTCCCCTGATATCCTTAAGCTCCTCATCGATTTTGAGTGCTTCGGTGAAATACTTGAAAGCATCTTCAGGTTTGCCAAGATAATATGCCTCGTTACCAAGAGCGCGAAGAATGTTGGCATCCTTTATGGATTTTCCATTTGTTTTTTCATACTCTTTTACCTTATTTCCAACAGAGTCTATTAATTTAAGTTTATCTTTATTCTTTTCGGGTCCATTGATTGAATGTAAAAGATACAATCCTTAAAAGTGGTTGTTGGCGCATGAGTGGATACAGGGGGGCATAGCAGGTTTTTTCCGATAATTTTTATAGGCAATAACTAAACCGAGAAAAGCCAATATAGGCATCACTATCTGGAAAAGCAGTGTTGAATCCACCACATAACCGAATAAATGAATATCTACCATCCGAACAAAACATAATTCAAAAGGTAATAAAATTATCCTAAATAATTGTAAGTGAATCTAAATCAGCATTTTCAATCCAGCCTTGCCTTACAATACACCTTCCCAAGTAAGTATAAATACAAGTTATACCAGAAATAAACACTGGAGATAACCAAAATGGAAGCCATAATGAAAGTCGGACCTAAAGGGCAGGTAGTGATTCCCCAGGAAATCAGGCATGCTCTGAACATTTATCCGGGATCAAAGGTGCTGTTCAGGTTAGTTGATAATAAATTAGAGATAGAAAAACCTCCACAGGATGCAGTTGCCATCTTCAGGGAAAGCGCAAAAGGCATGGGTAAACTCAAGTTGCATCCTCATGAAGCATATGAAGAGGAACTGGAAGAGAGGATAAATTGAATTATTTTGATTCAAATCTGATAATCTACGCAATGCTGGATGAAACGGAAATTGGAGAGTGGGCAAGAGAGTTACTGGAACGCGTGCAGAAAAAGGAAATTCCCGCATGCACTTCTTTTCTCACATTCGATGAGGTTTTTTATAAGGTAAATAAAATCAAAGGCTTTGGCGTTGCCATTAAAAACATTGAGGCTTTCTTAACCATGCCAAATATGAGGTTTATCGATGTTAATGATGGTGTAATATGGAAAGCTCTTGAACTTATCAGGGGATACCATCTTCTCCCACGAGATGCCATACACGCAGCAACAGCTCTCATTGCAGGTGCACAGACCATTTTTTCAGAGGATACGGATTTCGATAACATCCCGGGTTTAAAGAGAAAGTGGCGGGGAGAATGAATAAACAAATCCAGGCTCACATATGTTTCACACCTTCTTCACACCAAGCTTAATTAAAATGTGAAAAGATTACCCGGTATCGGGATCGATTATGGTTTTACCAAGAAAATTCAAAAGAAGAGCAGTAACCTCAAGGATAATGATCGAGCGAAAAAACAGGAGCCTTAGGGAGGATTTTAATCAATTTGATTTGAGTTCTAACTATTGAATACTTTTACTGGTTTTCACACTTACAATGAAAATCCACATATTTTTCACACCCACATTAATCAAAGTGTGAGTTTTTATGATAGTTGTTAGAATGAAGGGTCTAACGGATGGAAAAATATGAAATGTAAACACCTGGAAATAAATTGCGTAACGCGAATTATTAACAAAGAATGTGAAGAGCTCCGCGCATGTGAATTCGGAGTATCCTGCAATTATCAAGATAAACAAATAGCAAATTTATCTTAATTCTCTTGAGCTATTTATTCGCGACATGCATCGCCACGCCGTTCACAACGGCGTCTCCTTTTTATTAGAAAAATTAGAAATCTCTAAATATCATTAATGTTCAGAAGAAGCGGGTGATTTAATGGTATACATAAGAAGTATGATAGGAGAGGCACTTGTAGGCGATGGTAATGAAATTGCACACATCGACCTTGTAATAGGGCCAAGAGGAGGTCCGGTTGAGACAGCGTTTATGAATTCACTTGCGATGCCAAGGGAAGGACATACGCCGCTTCTTGCGGTGCTTGAACCGAACCTCCAGCCAAAACCATGCACATTGATGGTAAACAAAGTTACCATCAAGAATGCGGACCAGGCCGTATTGATGTTCGGGGCCGGACAAGCGGCTGTGGCAAAAGCGGTAATTGACAGTGTCGATGAAGGAGTAATTGCAAAGAGCGATGCTGAAGATCTCTTGATAATAGTTTCAGTATTCATCCACTGGGATGCCAAAGATAAGCAAAAAATATATGATTACAATTACGAAGCGACAAAGCTGGCAATAAAACGGGCAATAGCAAGCGAACCTACTGTAGGAGAAGCTCTAGCGCGAAAGGATAAAGCGAAGCATCCGTTCGCATGAATAAGCTTTTGTGGCAAAGGTCATTGCCACTCATTTTTTAAATGAAGAAGGTAAAGCTCTTGGTTTGATAACACTGGGATTAATTCTTGAAAATATCGTGGGCGAGCTTAAAAATATAGAATGATAAATCATGTTGATTGAAATGTCCGTCTGGGCTAAAAACCAAAAAAATCTCAAACAGCAAAAGGTAAATATGTTGTGTTATAATGTAAGCCAGTCTTAAGATGTCGAAAGGAGATCCCAATGAATCTAATTAATGAAAAAATGATTGACGAATATGTCAAGAAGTTCAATTTCAAACAAATGCTAATTCTTCCTGTAATACTTCTTATAGTATCGTTGTTGATTTTATCTTATACATCCTATACCACCAGAACGTCCGAGGGGCTTGGTGCGCCTGTGAAACTCGGCATGGAATTCCAGGGGGGAACGGCCATAACTTTTGACAGCTCAAAGACTCCTGAACAATTAAAAGAAGAATTTTCAGCATATCCTGTTGTGCAGGCAAGGGAATATGGCGGTGGTAACCAAAAATTATTACAATTCGGCCCCATGACAGAATCCCAACTCGCCGATGTTATAAACAAGATAAATTCTGAATACTCCAATCCAGGTCAAATAACACAAATGGGAGAAGTAGTCAGTAAAGCTTTACAGGGGCAGACGCTTAACGCTATATTATTCTCTTTCATTGGAATGGCTATTGTTGTATTCATAATATTTCGGGTTTTTGTACCATCCATAGCAGTAGTAATTTCGGCGTTTGCCGATATTGTCTTTGCTGCGGCAATGATGGATGTATTCGGCATAGTTCTCTCTCTCGGAACTGTTGCGGCCCTTCTGATGCTAATAGGTTATTCTGTAGATACGGATATCCTTTTGACCACACGTCTTCTCAAGCGAAAAGGCGAATTGGGTGACAAGATCAAAGACGCCATGAAAACCGGCATGACAATGACATTAACGACCCTTGCAGCTCTTATCGCATTATTCGTGGTTTCATCGGGTTCTTATCTTGTATCATCGTTTACGCGTATTGATATAATAAGAGACATTTCCGTTGTCCTTATTTTCGGTTTGATAGCGGACATGGTAAACACTTGGATGACAAACGTAGGAATCCTGAAATGGTATATGGAAAAAACCGGAAAAACGGAAACCCGGGTCGAAAAACCCAAGAAGAGGAGGCAGGCAGCATGAACGGTGAAGAACCTTTTTACAAAAAGCCACGAGTCATCTTATTATTGATCGTGATCCTTGCTTCAATTGTGGCAATGACTGTCTCTTATAAGAACGGGGAAGTGAAAGTCGGCAGTAATCTGAACTATGGACTTGACCTGCAGGGCGGCTCATGGCTGCAATTGCAGCTCCAGGGAGCAATTGTCCAGGTAAGCGCTGATGAGAACAAAATAATACAATCGGAATTCCAGAGATTATTAAATGACCCTTCCGTCAAGGTCGAAGAGACCACTTTAAATTCAGTCACCTTTACAACAACAAAACAGACCACCCAGAAAATAATAGATAGCTTCGGATTTGGCAAATCCACGATAACCCAGGCTCCGGACGGCGGCACAAGGATCTCCCTGCAAATAAGCAGGGAATATGCCATCCAGAAATATCTTGAGAATAACCTCAATGCAGAAATAAAAATGATCCCTGGAAATATTCTCACCTTTGAAATACGAAAAACTGTGACCCAGGATGAATTAAATGCAGTTCTTAAACCAGTTGACGGAAAAGTCAATTCCTTCAAGGTCGGTGTATCATCGGATACAAGAGAAGAAACAAAAAGGATTCTTGAATCTAAGCTCAATAACCTGGGGATGAAAGAGATTCCGATAAGGACAGTTGGAGATGATTATATCCTTATCGACCTTGCAGGCGTGGATATAACCACAGCAAAGGATATCGCTGCCAAACCCGGAAAATTTGAAATTCGGATACAGGTGAATGGCAATGTAACTGAACACGTGCTGTATGGCACGGAAATAACACCCGGACTACCTGAAAAACAGACCAACGATCAATGGGCCGTGACTTTTACCCTGAGCAACGCTGGTGCAGCGGCACTCCGTGATGCTGCAATACAGTATGGAGCTGTCACAAATCCTTCAGCACATGAGCTGATAATGTTACTTGATGAAAATGAGGTATATAGTGCTCCGCTGTCACCCGAGCTGGCCAGGAACATCCAGAGCGTACCCCAGAAAGGCCTTTCAGCAACAACAGGCGTAGGAGACGAGGGACAAAGAAAGGCAAATGAACTCCAGATCCACTTAAGAGCCGGAGCCCTGCCTGTGAAGGTAGATGTGATAGGCGCTGGAGAAGTTTCAGCAGAACTTGGCTCCAGGTTCAAGTCCCAGGTTCTGATCGCCGGATTAATAGCACTTATATTAGTCGCCATAGTTGTTTCATTAAGATACAAGCAGCCAAACATCGTTATCCCGATGCTTTCGACATCCTTCAGTGAAGTAATAATCATATTGGGTTTTACTGTCCTTGTTGGATTCCAGCTTGACCTTCCGACAATCGCGGGTATAATTGCGGTCATCGGTACAGGTATCGACCACCTTATAATTATTACTGATGAGGTTCTTGCAGGTGGTGCAATGCCACCGGATAAGGTTTATAGATCGCGTCTTACTAAAGCATTTGCCATAATATTCTCAGCAGCTGCAACAGTACTTGTGGCGATGTCTCCTCTCCTGATCATGGGATTTGGCGCTCTAAGAGGCTTTGCTGTAATTACCATAGTCGGAGTACTAATCGGGGTATTCATTGCAAGACCAGCGTATGCCGAAGTAATCCAGGGCATGCTTGTTGAAGATACTGGCAAGAAGTTCGTGGATGAGTAATAAATATTGCACAATAAGAATATAAATAGAAACGGTGTAGTTCTAACTCAAATATGAGTTGGAAACTACATCTATTATTCTATTATCGGTTGAGTCAACAACTCCCGTCTGAAGACAGGAGCATGATGCTATGAACATTATTCCCGTCCAACGAGGGTTTGTCCTTCCAGTTTTCGTTAAGGAGTTGGTTCTCCATGAGACGCCTTACCAATTATC
>JBAQLI010000193.1:0-32476 GCA_049301735.1 Candidatus Methanoperedens sp. | reverse complement strand
TTTTTGTCCGGATCAGTTTGCAATATAGAATCAAGCAAAGATATATACAACCTTATACAGATTTATATAATTTTAACACTATGAATTACGATAATCATATAGCAACGTTTTCATTTACATGAGCGGAGATGATTAACTGGAAACTTCTTATCAGGGAAAAACCCATCCATAAAATAAAAGCTGTAAATGTTAGTATGACAGCAATTCTTGTCATTTTAAAATGCCTTAATAAAATCCCTCTTTTTGCATATACAACGCCTGAACAGAGTATTATAAAACCCGCTATCGAGATAATTAAGGATAAATCTGCAAATAAACCAGCCCTGTCCTCCACTGAGAAGCTTGCTGAAAGGAAATATTGAAGCGATGCAGGATGAATTTGAAATTGAGATAATGGCGGTTAAGTCATTTTCTCAAACATATCTTTTGATACCCCGCACACAGGGCAGACCCAATCATCAGGAAGATCTTCAAAGGCTGTTCCCGGCTTCGCTCTCGGCGGATCCCCAGCTTCAGGGTCGTATATATAACCGCATACTGTGCATCGATACTTTATCATTTACTCACCACTGTTAAATGCTTCTGTAACAACAAAAAGTTTGCTGTCAAAAAAGTTTTTCTGAATGAAAGTAAAGGAAGGGGAGGATTTTTCTTTAAAAATACATACCAAACATTTATCAATAAAGCTTTATAATCCTATCAGTAGGAGTGATTTTCAGTGGACAAAGTAGCCGTTGCAAATATGATTATAGGAATGTTCTGGTATTCTCCTTATCTTTTCGGCAACATCTGGCTTAAACTAATCGGGAAAAAACCCGAAGAGCTGCGCGAAGTGTCGCGCGTCTATTCATATTCATATAGTGTTATTACTTCACTTATTGCTGCAGCGATATTAGATTTTTTTATTCTGCTTGCCGATGCAAGCACGATTTTTGATGGAATTAAAAAAACTCTATTTTCTGTACATTGTGCATATCAATTGATCGCTTTTGTTATAATGAGCGCTATTTTGACGGGTTGGACTTAAAAATAAAAGGTGAAATTCAACAGGGAAAATATGCAATTGACAAAACCCGAGTGGCTTAAAATAAGACCCCCATCAGGGGAAAAGTTCATGGATATAAAAAAAATCCTTGAGGATTTAAAATTAAACACGGTCTGCACGGGTGCAAGATGCCCGAACCTTGGGGAATGCTGGACTCATGGCACGGCCACTTTTATGATACTTGGTTCGATATGCACAAGAAACTGCAAGTTCTGCGCTGTTATAAAAGGAAAGGAAGGAGAGACCCTCGACTCTTCAGAACCCGGAAGGGTTGCGCAGGCTGTGGAAAAGCTGGGTTTGAAATACGCTGTTCTTACATCAGTAGACAGGGATGACCTTCCGGATGGAGGAGCAATGCATTTTGCAAACTGCATCAAAGAAATAAAATCTCTTGATGAAAACATTATTGTGGAAGCCCTGATACCCGATTTTGGGGGAGATGATGTGTGCCTGCGCAAAATTATAGACGCTCATCCTGATGTGGTCGGGCATAATATTGAGACTGTCGAAGAACTCCAGGTTCATGTGAGGGATATTAGAGCCGGATATACTTTGTCCCTGGAAGTACTCAATAAAATAAAGCAGATGTCTTCTTCCATATATACCAAATCCTCCCTGATGCTTGGTCTTGGGGAAACGGAAGACATGATCATCCGAACTATGGATGATTTGAAATCCCGGGGTGTTAGTATCCTCACACTGGGCCAGTACCTGAGACCTTCAGTAAAGCAGCTTGAAGTCAAAGAATACGTATCGCCTGAAAAATTTGCATACTATAAAAAAATAGCAAGTGAGAAAGGATTCATCCGGGTTATGAGCGGACCATTTGTGAGAAGCTCGTATATGGCCCATTCAGTAAAGATTAAGAAGGTTAAGAACTAATTTATAAATGGGGTGTAAAGTTGCCAAGGCAAAAAATTCTGGATATGAGTGTGGATTGGCTTTCGATTCTGGACGCAGAAGGTAATGTGGATGAGAGCCTGGAGCCAAAACTGGATACGGAAACACTTGAAAAATTCTACAGGACGATGGTGCTTACCCGTATGTATGATGATAAAGCATTGAAGCTTCAACGCCAGGGGAGGATGCTTACTTTCGGTTCTTCGCTGGGGCAGGAGGCGACGGCAGTAGGAAGTGCTTTTGCCATGAAACCGGATGACTGGTTTTTCCCGGCTTTCAGGGAGCATGGAGTCCAGATAGCAAGAGGCATCCCTCTCTCGCTTCTTTACATTTACTGGATGGGCTCTGAAGACGCAAACCTTAAGCTTCCCCCGAAGAACTTTCCTGTGGCAATTCCCGTTTCTACCCAGATACTCCATGCCGTAGGGGCAGCATGGGCAGCGAAGCTTAAGAAACAGAACATAGCTTCAGTCGTTTATTTCGGGGATGGGGCAACCTCGGAAGGGGATTTTCACGAAGGGATGAATTTTGCGGGCGTATTCAAGATCCCGACGGTTTTTATCTGCCAGAATAACCAGTATGCCATATCCCTTCCCAGGGAAAAGCAGACTGCATCAAAAACACTTGCACAGAAGGCTTTAGCATATGGTTTTGAAGGCATACAGGTTGATGGTAACGATATTCTGGCAGTGTATAGCGTAACTTTAGCCGCACTTGAAAAAGCCAGGTCTGGTGGCGGCCCTACGATGATAGAGTGCTTCACTTACCGCATGGGCTCTCATACAACATCCGATGATCCCACCAGATACAGACAGGCGGCAGAGGTCGAAGAATGGAAAAAAAAGGATCCCATAAAACGTCTGCGCATATACCTTGAAAAAAAAGGCATATGGGATCAGAGCCGCGAAGATGCTATGACAAAAGAAATTACTGAGGAAATTGAGAAGGCTGTAAAAGAGGCTGAAAGCTATAAGCCAGTGGTTGAGAACATGTTCAAATATGTATATACCGATATGCCCCTGCATTTAAAAGAACAGATGGATGAACTCCAGGGCTTCATTTCAAAAAGAAGGGGGGATGAGTCTGGCTAAACTCAATATGGTACAGGCGATCAACCTTGCTCTCCTTGAAGAAATGGAAAAAGATCCCACCGTCCTGGTCATGGGCGAGGATGTGGGTGTGGATGGCGGCGTTTTCAGGGTCACAGAAGGTCTTCTCAGTAAATTCGGAAGCGATCGCGTGATCGATACGCCTCTTGCAGAGTCCGGAATAGTAGGGACAGCAATAGGCATGGCAGTCTCGGGTCTCAAACCCGTTGCTGAAATACAATTCGAGGGATTCAGTTATATGACCATTGACCAGCTTGCAGCCCATGCTTCCAGGATAAGGTACCGATCCCGTGGGACATACCATTGTCCCCTTGTAATAAGGGCGCCTTATGGAGGAGGTGTGAAGGCACTGGAACACCATTCAGAAGCGGTGGCGACTTTTTATATCCACATACCGGGCTTAAAAGTGGTTATTCCTTCAACGCCTTATGATGCCAAGGGGCTCCTTATTTCCTCTATCAGGGATCCTGATCCGGTTATGTTCTTTGAGCCTAAAAAGCTTTACCGCGCTTTTAAGGAAGAAGTACCGGAAGGCGAGTACACTGTCCCGCTTGGAGTGGGAAAGAAGATCACGGAAGGAGAGGATTTGACCCTTATAGCCTGGGGTGCCATGGTCAGGGTGTGCCAGGAAGCCATGGAACAGGTCAAAGATCTCAGTGTCGAGCTTATAGATTTACGTACGCTCTCGCCCCTTGATGACAAGGTCATTATAGATTCCGTAAAAAAAACCGGCAGGGTAGTTATTGTCCATGAAGAACCCAGGACACTTGGTTTCGGGGCAGAGATCATCGCAAGAATTAACGAAAAAGCTTTCCTTTCCCTTGAAGCGCCGGTCAAAAGGGTAACAGGGTTCGATGTTCCGGTGCCGTTGCCCAGGCTTGAGGATTATTATCTACCGAATGCAGCAAAAGTAGCTGATGCTATAAAAGAGGTCGCGGCTTTTTGAGGTGAAAAAGGTGAAAATATGGTCGATGTAAAATTTCCAGATGTTGGCGAAGGTGTGACTGAAGGCACGATTGTCAAGTGGCTTGTAAAAGAGGGAGAAGAGATCAAGGCTGACCAGGCAGTGGCAGAGATAGAAACAGATAAGGCAATAGTTGAAATACCTTCATCTGAAGCAGGGAAGATATTGAAACTCGTTGGAAAAGAGGGGGATGTGATAAAAGTCGGCAGCACTCTTGCTTCACTCGCATTATCCGGAGAAGCGGAAAAGAAGCCTGAAACCGAGGCTATTGAAAAGCCAACTGAAGCTAAACCAACTGAGGCTAAACCAACTGAAGTTAAACCTGCCGAGGAACCAGCTGAGGCTAAACCAACTGAAGTAAAACCAGCTGAGGCTAAACCCACTGAGGTTAAACCCACTGAGGTTAAACCCCAGGAAAAGCAGGCCGAGATGCCGGGAAGAGTCTTAGCTGTGCCATCCACAAGGCGCCTTGCAAGGGAACTGGGAGTGGATATATCAAAGGTTAAGGGTACAGGGCCGGGGGGAAGAATTACTGATGAGGATGTCAGGAAAGTAACTGAAGCTCTACAGGCGCCTGAAACCAGGCCGTCAGAGGCTGCACCGGTTGAAATTGCGCCGGAAATAAAAGCACTGGAAGAGAGGATCCCAATAAAGGGTATCAGAAAGACCATAGGTGAAAGGATGGTTCTCTCGTTATTTACGGCTCCTCATGTTGTTTCCATGGATGAGGCAGATGTGACTGAGCTTGTCAAACTCCGTGAAAAAGAAAAAAAATTGGCCGAGGAGAAAGGCATCAAGCTTACATACCTTGCATTTATTGTCAAAGCAGTGACAGTTGCGTTGAAGCAGCATCCATACCTGAATGCTTCCCTTGATCCGAAGAAAAATGAAATAGTTCTTAAACGATACTACAACATAGGGATAGCAGTTGACACTCCCGAAGGTTTGATGGTCCCTGTTATCAAAGATGCTGACCGCAAAAGCATCATGGAACTGGCCAGGGTAAGCGAAAAACTCGCTGATGAAGCAAGGACAAGAAAGATCAAACTCCCGGATTTAAAGGGGAACACTTTCACGATAACGAATATAGGGAGCATCGGAGGGATTTTTTCTACTCCTATTATCAACCCTCCTGATGTTGCCATACTCGGCATCCACAGGATAAGGGACATGCCTGTTGTAATAGATGGGGAGATAAAGATAAGAAAAATACTGCCTCTTGTCCTGTCGTTTGACCACAGGGTGCTTGACGGTGCGCAGGCTGCAAGGTTCATGAATACCCTGATAGAACACCTTAAAGATCCGGATCTACTTCTGCTGGACGGGGTATAAATGGTAATGGGAGATATTGTCACGGGTTGTGAAGTTCTTGTAGTTGGCGGGGGACCGGGTGGTTATACGGCTGCCATCAGGGCATCGCAGCTTGGCAAGGACGTAATACTCGTTGATAAATACGACCCTGGCGGCACATGTGTTTACCGCGGCTGCATTCCTGCAAAAACTTTAATTCATGCGGCCAATTTCATTTACGATATAAAGAATCCGGGAAACATAGGGATCAGGGGTTCTGTCGAATTTGATTATAAAAATATCCAGAAGTGGAAGTACGAGGTTATTAAAAAGTTAAGGGACGGCATAGTAAACCTTTGCAAGAAATATGGCGTTGCGGTCGTAAAGGGCGGGGTTTTTTTTGAGTCATCTGATAAGGCAAGAGTTACGTTATCAGATGGGGAAATCTCAACCATCCGGTTTAAGAATGCAATAATCGCTACGGGTTCGTATCCGAAGGAGTTCCCAGGATTTCCTTTTGACGGCAAATTTGTTATAAGCTCAAATGAAGCCCTTGGTCTTATGAAGATACCGGAAGAATTGGTGATACTGGGTGCAGGTTACACCAGCGTTGAATTAGGTACGATGTTTGCCAAGCTTGGAACTAAAGTAAAAATAGTGCAGCGTTCTTCCAGGATCCTTTCAATGTTTGATAAAGAACTGGTTGAAGTAGTCAGCCGGAAAATGAAAAAGCTGGGTATGGAGATATATTATAATTCCACGCCGCAGAAGTTGAGCACAGAAAATAATAAAGCTGTGATAACGATTGTTGATGACAAAGGAAAGGAAACGCAACTTAAAGCTGATAAAATACTTGCAGCCGTTGGTATAAAACCGAATACCGGGAATCTGGGGCTTGAAAATATAGGGGTTGAACTGGATAAGAACGGTTTTATCAAGGTGGATGAAAAACGGCAAACTACATATCCAAAAATATTTGCGGTAGGCGATGTTGCCGGACCGCCATTCGTTGCCCATAAAGCTTTCAGGGAAGGCAAAGTTGCGGCAGAAGTGATAGCGGGTAGCCCGAGTGCTTTTGATAACAGGGCAATACCGCTGACTGTATTTTCAGACCCCGAAATAGCTTCAGTTGGCCTTGATGAAGAAAGTGCCAGAAAAAGCGGTTTTGATATAAAAACAGGCAAGTTTCCTTTTCATGCATCGGGAAGTGCCCTGACAATGGACAGGACAGAGGGATTTGTGAAAGTAGTGGCAAAAACAGATGGAGAGATACTCGGTATACATATAGTAGGGGCAAACGCCTCAATGCTGATAAGTGAGGCATCACATTCCATAGAGATGGCTGCTTTTTTAGAAGACCTGGCAGGAACGATACACCCGCATCCAACTCTTCCAGAAGCGCTTGCCGAGGCGGCAGAAACAGCACTGGGAAAAGTGATTCATTTATGATTATTTTAATTAGATTGGAATATTGATATAGTCTGAAGAAAGATATTCAGGATAAAAATGTTCATCGGTCATTTCGGAATCGGATTCGGGGCGAAAGCGGCTGCGCCAAGGGTATCTCTCGGTTCACTATTCCTGGCTTCCCAGTTCGTAGATCTACTGTGGCCCACATTACTTCTACTCGGTGTGGAGCGGGTAAATATTGTTCCCGGAATAATGAGGGCGTCGCCACTCGAATTCGTTTATTACCCTGTATCTCACAGTCTGCTTGCGGTTCTGTTTTGGGCGCTGCTGATTGCTGGAGTTTATCAGTTTCTCCATCATTACCCACGCAGTGCCATGGTTCTTGGATTAGCGGTAGTCAGCCACTGGATGCTCGACGCCATTGTTCATCGTCCTGACCTTGCGCTTTACCCCGGAAGCTCATATTTTGTGGGTTTTGGCCTGTGGTCATCTCTCTGGGGAACTCTTGCGATCGAGCTCCTGATTTTTGGTGTCGGTGTGGGATTGTATATTCGAACAACCGAACCTGTTGACAGAACAGGTGTCTTTGCACTCTGGGTTCTGGTGATCTTTCTTCTCGGGATATACCTGGGGAACCTGTTCGGTTCCCCGCCCCCGAATGTTACAGCACTGGCATGGATAGGACAGGCACAGTGGATTCTGATCCTCTGGGGCTACTGGATAGACCGGCATCGCCGCCTGGTAGTCATTAATGATAGGCAAGAAATCCATACTTAAGAAAAAGAAATGTAGTTAATCCCCAAAAAGTAGACAGACAGTACTCACCAACGACCTTCAATTAAACCAACACGTTCATGCTCGAATTTCAGGATAAAAATGGTATTCAGAAGCACTTCTTCCGTCAAAATTTACCTGAAAAAACACTTGCAGAAGTAACATCTAATATGGCGAAATAATGAAACAACGGCAGAGCGAAAATTATTTAAGCATTCAAAGCCCCATTAATAATGGGGGCGCTTAGATGTGCCCCTGATTACATTACATCTATTTACCTTCATAAAAAGGATTTGAATTTTTCATTTTCTCCATGTGTTCTTCTATTCATGATACCATCAATCTGATAGATTTACATTTGTTAAATTATTTAAGGGCGATACAAGTAAATTATTAATATTTTAAAGGAAATACCTTCTATGGTAAAGTATAAAATCCGTTTATGGATGATTTAGCAGGATTTCTGAAATTCATGGTGGTTAAAATGAGTATGGAAAAAAAAGATAAAATAATAAAACTTATTTCAGACGGTAATTTAACAGAGGCTATTGAGGAATGTGGGACGGATATTTTGTGTCTTTTCAATATGCAAAATTACCTGAAAGAAAAAAATAAGGTTCGAGATAGATTGGTTATTGTAAAGAGAATTCTGGAAATAGATCCACAAAACCCAAATGCTCATGAAAAATGTGGAAGCCTGTATGTAAATCTTAAGAAGTATTCGGATGCTGAATATGAATTTAATCAAGCACTTAAAATATATAAGGATGATAATATAAAACGCGCTGAGGTACGCACTTACCTTGCTGATTTGCTGAAAAAACTGGAGCGTTTTGAGGAGGCTCAAAGGCAATACAAAAAAGCGATAAAAGAAGATTTAACAAAAGTTGTGGCTCGTAAACATCTTGGAGATTTGTTATTGAAACTTGGTCGATATAAGGAGGCTGAGTTGGAGTACAAAGAGATTTTAAAAATTGATCCAAACTATTACAATACGCAATTCCACCTTGGGATTGTCTTGTTCCAAATGAAACGCTATGAAGAGTCGAAAATGGCGTATGAAAATGCACTATCTCAATGGAGGATAAATAACTTTTTGTTTAGCTGGGATGAAATTCCAAGAAACGATAGTGTAAGACTCATAGAATTTCTGAAGCAGAAGTATAGTATTGATTGGGTAAAAACGGCAAAAATTGAAAAAATCGATAATGATAAGACCATTAAAGTCTCTGTCGGAAAATATTATCTGTCGCTAAGTCTTAACAATGAAAAAAGTAAGGTAAATCTAAGAATCGATGACGGTATAACTGATGACTTCATAGCGATGAAGGAAAATGGTACCCTAAACATATACAAAAATAAAGAAAAAGAGTTGGCGGAGGTGTTTGATCATTTGGGCAAGGCCTTAGTCAAATTGAAGAGATACTGCGAAGCATATGAGAAATATAATACCGCTATTGATCTCAATCAATACCATGCAGGTGCCTATAATAACCTTGGAGTACTGCTAAAAGAACTGGGTGATGAAGAAAAAGATGAGAAGCGAAAAGCTAAGCTCTATGAGATGGCTCTTAAAAAATTTGAGAAAGCTTCTCAGATAAATTCCAGCTATGCTATTATATATAACAACCGCGGTATAGTATTGAGGGATCTGAAAAGGATATCTGAGGCGAAGGAAAGCTTTGAAAAAGGAATCATCGAGGATCCAAATATAGCTGATGCCTACATTAATCTTGGAGTTCTATATGCAGAGGAATTAGGTAAACCCGACAAAGCGACAGAGGAATTCGAAAATGCATTGCGAATAGAACCGGGAAATCCGAAAGCAATCATCAACCTTTCGTTAGCAAAGTCAAGCAAAAAAAGTGTCGAGATTGATTGGTGGCAGGGGAGCAAAACGAAGAAAATTGGTGAAAATATAATTTTCTTGATATTAATAATTTTGATTTTAACAGCAGCGTATTCTTTACTATTGCCTGGCTTATATGGGTCAAAAAGTACAATCGAAACAAATACAACTGTAGGATTATTCGGTAACACTACAATCACCACTCTAAATAACAACGTTATACCCTTTGAACAAACAACAATTTTAATAGGCATAGTTATCCTAATACTTTTCCTGCCACAAATCAAAAAGCTGAAAATAGCTCCTACTGGAGTCGAGTTCGAAAAAGAAAGTCCAAAAGAGATAGAATCAGAATTAGAAGAATAAAATCATTCTCAAGACTTCATATTAGAAGTTGATATTTTATTATCCTAATAAGGACTCCACCATTCTGAGTCATAGAGACGAATTGTAACTTGTAATATGATCGAAATAATGAAGAAAAAATTAGGGAGCCAAAGGTAAAGCTCTTCATATAACATCTGCGGCTTAATATTGGGGAATATATGCAATAAAATTTTAGGATGAGCTTAAAGAAAATATGCGCCTCAATCAAAAGAACGAAACGACCTAACCAAAATCAAGATAAGCTTTGAGCACCATCAAGGTTTTTCCTTTTTGCCTATGTAGTAAAGCCGATTGAAATCCACCATTATTCTTCCGTCTTTTGCCTGCCTCTTGATTTCTTCCCTCACGCTATTATTAAAAGCCGCTATATAGTCATCATCAATCTCAATATCATAATATTTTTTCCCGGTATATCCGTTTGCTGCGCCTGAAAGATAGATGTTGAAAGCTTCTTCAATTGAATAATCCGTTTGTTCGTGGTCTCTATTGATAAAAATGGTGACAAACCCATGCGTTTCAAAGAATAGCCTGTAATCATTCTCTGTCGGAAGATGGAACCAGGGATTCTTCCAGTGGGAAAAAACGGGTTTGACCTCTTTATTTTCTGCAACTTTAGAAATGATCCTGCCAAACCATGGTGACCAGTTCGGAAATATCGATGCCAGTTACTTTGCCATTGGTAGGCTTACTGAGCCAGTTTGTGATATGCCCGGGACCGCAGGCGATATCAATAATATCATCAGAGCCTCCTATTTTCAGGAGGTCAAACAGTTTTACTGCTGCCTTTTGCTGGACAAGTGATTTCTCCCTGTATTTTCCGGATATTCTATCGAAAGTGTTCATAGACAAATCTTAAAACCAGGGTCTAAAAGCTCTTTTGTTGCATGATTTAAAAATATATGGTGCGCCTGGAGACGGCACACCATTTATTAACCTGTGGATGACCTGTTACGCAGGCAATCCCAGCGCCGATCGTTTCTTCATGATATGTGCCTCTATGCCTTTTGCCGCTTCAACCATGTCTGTCTCTACGGCAATTTTTCCGCCAGTGATTCCTTCAAGGTCTACAGTAAGGAGTTTCACGAGGCGTGGAGCGCCTGTAACCGGAGGCATGGGCGCTACGTGTGTATAAAGCCCGAAAGCCAGGGCAAATAATGCATCGATCGTGGCTTTCTGCTCCATATATTCCGGCGCTGTCACTGCAACTGGAAGCTGGGATGGGTCAACGCCAAGAGCATCAGCAACCGCTGTCACAAGAAGCGTGATTCTTCCTGTATCCGTGCATGTACCAAAACTCAGTACAGGCGGGATCTTGAGTAATTCACATACTGCTCTGAGGCCAGGCCCTGCTTCCTGCTTTGCTTCAAGAGTGGTAAGTCCACCGACCTGAAGTGCAGCATTTCCGCATCCTGCGCTGATTACAAGTATGTCCCGTTTGATGAGTTCGCGGGCCATTTTCAAAGTATTGACATCCTGGCCGCTGTCACGCAGCGTTGTGCAGCTGACAAGTGCCACGACCCCTTTCAACGTTCCCTTCTTGATAACATCAAGAAGCGGGGTAAGTGTGCCGCCAAGTGCCCCAAGGCATGCCTCAGTCGAGAAACCGATCACAGCATTCTGTTTTTTGCTTGATGGATTTGTAGCCTTTCCTTTTCTCTTCTTGAAGCTCTCAATAGCGATATCTATGAGTTTCTGCGCCTGGGCTGCTGCATCTTCAGGCTTATAGATTATCTGGTCTTTCATACCCGGAACGTTGACGAGTTTTGAAACCGAAATAAGGTTAGTGTTGTATTTATCCTGGTATTCGCCCATTCCCGGAGGAGAGCAGTTCATATCCATGGCGAAAACATCGATACCGCCTGTTGCAAGCGCGGGTTCGATAGACAGCCAGTTCCCGATCATTCCCACGAATACATCATCTATCGGGAATCTCTGGATGAGTTCCTGGCCTGTTTCGATTGAGCCGATAATGTGGAGTCCTTTTGCTCCTGCTTTCTTTGCAGCGTCCTGGTTTTTTGCCTCATGGGCAGCTTTGATAAGAGCCACGCCGATGAAAGGTTCATGACCATTTGCCGCAATATTTACGTAAGTTGGATCGATAATTCCAAGATCCACATTGACTGCATGCGGCTGGGGCGTTCCGAATAGGATGTCCTGTCCCATCTCAAGTGGTATCTGTGAGCCGTAAATACAGGAAATGCCAAGACGCAATGCCTTTTTTGCAAGCGATACATAATCACCGTCGACATTTGTCATCGTGCTTGAAACAGAATCCATAACCTCATGAAGTGGTCCTCCGGGAAGGATGCCAAGTTTTCTCCAGAGCTCTATTCTTGATTTTGGAGCAAATCGAAGAACATTTGAAAGCTCAACGTCAGAATCAGAGTTTATTTCAGCAGTCATTGCATCTGCCAATGCAATTGCAATGTCTTTTGTGCTGCCATCAGTCTTTACCCCCATCTTCCCTGCAAAACTTCTTAGCTTTGCTTCATCCTTTATCTGGAAAGGCGTTTTACCCGATGCAGTCGCTTTGAGTGTTTTGGCAACACTCTTTGCATGGTAAGTATATATTGCCGTACCCATGGTATTCAGGAACATCAAGTTCCTCATTGCCATGGCGTCAGCATCTATGCCGCAAACCCCGCGTTGTGCCCCTGGCTTTATCCTGCATGGGCCATTGCTGCAAAGCTGGCAGCTTATACCCTGTTCGCAGAATGAACAGCGTTTTCCCTGAGCCTGAGCTCTATCAAAAGTGTTCGTTACATTATCTTTATGCAATATATTATGCATTTTTATTACTGATTCATGTGCACTAACCGATTCCATAATATTCCTCCGAAATTTTTATTGTTACCTCTTGTACAAATCTGTTGTTGTTTTGCATTTTGTGTTCATTTCGACCATTCATATTACCTCTTTAAAGGTTATTATCAAAGAGTACCCCATAACGTATATACATAATCACTATATATTATAAGATAAATTTGGAAATAAGCTATAGAATAAAATTTAACTTATGTGAGTTTGATTCAAGCACGAAGCATGGAGAGCAGCATTTTGAACCTCTGCTCGGCTCTGACTGCATGAGGCACATTTGCTGGCATTATTATTAATTGTCCCTCTATAAGATTATGTTCTTCTCCTGCGATTATGAAATGGCCTTCTCCTTCAATAACCTGGACTACAGCATCAAAGGGTGCGGAATGCTCACTCAATTCTTGACCGATGTCAAAGGCAAATAATGTTATTGTGCCCGCAGGATTCTGTTTCAAAGTCTTGCTGACAACTGAACCAGAACTGTATTCGATATAATCTTTTAAAATAATGGGTTCAACCATAGGATTCACATATTAAATGGATACCCGGTTGTAGAAATAGTTTATCACAAATGTGAAAATTTATCCCCAATATATCTCACTTAATTGGTAATGTTGTGAATTTCAATCATACTTAACCTTATATTTGTGTGTCTTCACATAAAATTATATGAGTAAAGAAAAATCAAAATCAATACTGGTCGTCAATAGTGATCCGGATATTGCTGACCTGTTTGCCGAAATGCTTCTATCGGATGAAAATAACTACATTGTCACCACAACATTTACAGGCAAAGGGTGTCTGTGGGGAATTAATAAAAATAAACCTGATATGGTTTTGATGGATATCGAACTACCTGATATGAATGGATGGGATTTAACCGAAAAAATAAAAGCGAATAATCCGGATATGCCAATTGTCGTGATAACATCAAAAATACCCGGGATCAAAGATATGCTTCGACTATCCCACGTGTCTGATTATCTCATGAAACCTGTTACACTGGATGGCCTGCAAATGGCTGTGAAGGATGCTCTTGAAATCCCTTCTCTTCTTGACCAATGCATCATAGATCGTAAACGATTTATCCTGATGCGGCAGCTTTATTCCACTAAAAAACTTGTAAATGACCCCGAAAGCAAGAAGATCCTGGATGATTTAAAAGAAAAGATCAATGCATCAGAAAATGAAATAAAACATTTCAAAAGCGCTGTGATACTTACTTTCTTTTCTTCCCCTCATGCATCTTCTTGATCTCGTCTTCAGCGGCCTGCAATTTTACCTTATTATCTTCATATATCCTGGAAACATTCTCTGAAGCCCGCTCAAGCCTTTTCTTCAGGACAAGCAGTTCTTGTGTGGAAAGGTTATAATTAGGGGTATTTTCGATCCACAACTGCTCTATATCAATGAGAGCATTAATTGCAGCTTTTGTCCTGTTTATCGTATTCTCGTCCATGGACTCAAATTGAACTTTTCCTTAGATTAAAGTTTGCATTAAATCAAGTGCTCTGCAATCCCCTCGGAAATCACATGGTCGCAGTAAATACACCGAAGTTCCACCGGCTTTTTATTTACGGTGAATTTTGAAATGACAGGCTCACTGGTATTGGAAATGCAGTTGGGATTATCGCATTTCATCACGCCTTCAAGTTGCAGAGGAAGCTCAACCCTGTGTTTATCAATTACCTCGAAATCCCGGATGATATTGATAGTGGCATTCGGCGCAATGAGTGAAATCCTGTCAACTTCTGTCTCTTTAAGTTCTCTGTCCTCGATCTTTACAATATCCTTTTTTTCCAGAACTCCACTTGGAACATTCATTGCAACGCTGACAACAGCGGTCGTTGTTCCTGATATCCCGAGTATTTTCAGAACATTGAGTGCCTGGCCTGCGGTAATGTGGTCGATAACAGTCCCATGCTTGATAGGGCGCACACGCATTCCTTTCTTCAATGAACCGTCTGAAGTTTTGTTTTCAGTTTCATTTCGTTTCATACGACCTCCATCGCCATTGCAAGAAGCGCCATCCTGACCGGGACGCCATAAAATGATTGTTCAAAATAACGCGCGTATTTTGTCCTGTCAACAGCAGGATCGATCTCATCAAGACGCGGCAGAGGATGCATTATTATGAGATTATCAAGAGCCTTTTCAAGCAATTCCACAGTCACCCTGTATATACCTGCTACTTTCTGGTATTCTGCCGGGTCAGGAAAGCGTTCTTTCTGGATCCTTGTAACATATAATACGTCAATATCCCCCAATACATCCTCCATATTTGTTGTCTCGGTGATGCTTGCACCCTGCTTTTTCAGGTCTTTCTTGATCACATCGGGCATCTGTAGCTGCTTTGGTGAAATAAGGGTCATATCGGCATGGTACATCGATAAAGCATAAGCAAGTGAATGAACTGTTCTTCCGTACTTGAGGTCCCCGACAAGTGCGATGCGCAGGTTTGAGAGGCTGCTCTCACGCATTATCGTATAAAGGTCAAGAAGCGTCTGGGTGGGGTGGTGCCCTGCCCCGTCTCCGGCATTTAATATCGGGACATTTGAAAATTGCGCAGCCATTCGGGCTGAGCCTTCCCTGGGATGCCTCAATACGATAGCGTCAGCATAATTTCCTATTACCCTGATAGTATCTGCAAGAGTTTCTCCTTTTGCGACAGAGCTTTTTTCAACCGGGCCCAGGTCAACTACCTCCCCGCCAAGCCGTTTCATTGCAGTTTCAAAAGACAAACGTGTGCGTGTGCTGGGTTCATAAAAAAGCGTCGCAAGAATCTTACCGGAAAGAAGAGATGATTTTTTGCCCCTTGCTATTGGTTCAAAATCCTTTGCCCTTTTCAGGATAATATCAATCTCATCATGCGAAAAATCCTTCATTGAGATGATATGTCGTAACATCACACCTAATAAGCCTCATTGAAATTTAAATATATTGATAATAGTTAAATGCAAGGAAATCCAATTTACATGTATGGATATGGATAAGGTCCAAAAGGGGAAACCGGATTTTTCGAAATATCAAAAAGGTGCGGTCAACATAAGGAGTATGCGAAGCATCCATACAAGCAATACTGAAATAATTCACATAATTATTTCATGGCTTGCCATTTCCTATGCATTCGCTATCCTGCTGCTATGGTCTAAATCAGGTACCAGGCCTTCCAGTGAAGAGCTTTTTAACGGTATTTTCAATCCTCTTGTTATTTCTTTATTTACAGTAGGGATTTCATTCATTATCCATGAAATGAGCCATAAGATCGTGGCGCAAAGGTTCGGTTCATGGGCCGAGTTCAGGATGAGTCCGATCATGCTCTTGCTGATGCTTGTCCTTGTATACCAGTTCGGGATATTATTTGCGGCTCCGGGCGCTGTCATGATATACGGCGGGAACGTTGGCCGCAGGGAAAACGGGCGCATATCGCTTGCAGGGCCGCTTTCAAATCTTCTTCTTGGAATGGCTTTTTTCCTCCTGTTATCTGAACAGGGGATCCTCTATGAGATCGGAAGATATGGCGTGATCGTTAATATTATACTTGCGCTTTTTAATATGATCCCGTTTGGAATATTTGACGGCAGGAAAGTATGGGATTGGAATAAACCTGTGTATATTCTGGTTGTAACAGCTACTCTGTTGTTACTCTATTTCTTTGTTACACCCCAGTTGATCGCTCCGATCGATAAAATGCCATTTTGATAGTTCGAATATAATTAAGATTTGAAAATTAGGACTTACGCGGTTGAAACTCTATTTTCAATATCAGCAGGCATTTTTGTATCATGTAGTCCATATTTACTAACATTCGATATGCGCATGCTGATTATCTACAATAAAAGCCGTATTCAGATTTTAATAATCTTGTTCTGAATTTAGATGCCATAATCACAATGATGTTACTATTATAATTACGATAATAATTATATTTTTCTACAGAAATATATTTATATGTGTTTAGGTATAGAAGAATCAGGCGTAATTCAAAACGAACTTAAGTAATATAAATAAGAGGTGTGGATATGAAAAAAATATTGTGGTATTCGGTTATATTATTATGGTTGCTATTTATTCTTTCGGCTCACACTGCGGTTGCTATTACTTCAGATGATTTTAATTCGCTTGCTCTGAATGAGTCGCTCTGGATGAAAGTTGACCCATTGAACGATTCAAGTTTTACTATGGTAAGTACTGGTACCCCTGAGGCATCATTATATATTACTATTCCAGCCGGTACGTCCCATGATGCATTGGGCATAAACAATATGCCACGGATAATGCAATCTGCCAGCAACACGGATTTTGAAATAGAGGTAAAGTTCCAATCCGTGTTAAACAAGAGCCTCCAGATCGAGGGGATACTTATCGAGCAGGATGGAAACAACTTTATTCGATTTGATTTTTACAGCGATGGCATTGATACCAGGATATATGCAGGTTATAATATTGATGGATCACCAACTTCAAGAATTACTAACACCAAAATCAAAAGTAACGTTTCCAACAGCAGTATCCCTCTTTATATGCGTGTAAAAAGGGTAGGGGACATGTGGACACAGAATTATTCCTTTGATGGCGTATATTGGATCACTTCCAAAAGTTTCAATCACACATTAACGGTAACATCTGTAGGACTTTCTGTAGGGAATGCAGGCACTCCGGCACCAGCCTTTGCCGGTGTTATTGACTATTTCTTTAACACTTCTTCCCCTCTTATCCCTGAAGATCTTAACGAGACGATCGTTCCCACCATTAATATCTGGTACGGAAATTCCCAGACGTTCGGACAAATTGGCGTTCCTCAGCAGTGGGTTAACATCCTTGGCAATGTGCAGGACCCGGATGGTATCAGCTCATTGAACTATTCGCTGAACAACGGAAAGGTAAACAATCTTTCCGTAGGACCCGATACCCGGCTTGAATCAATCGGTGACTTTAATGTTGAGATCAACCACACCGACCTCCTGTGCGGAAATAACCAGTTGGTTATCACAGCGGCAGATACCCTTGGGAATTCCAGGAACCAATATGTAACCATCAATTACTTCTGCAACCATGTATGGCCCCAGGATTATGATATCAACTGGAGCAATACGACCAATATTCAGGATGCAGCCCAGATAGTAGATGGTCTTTGGATTAAAGAACAAAATAGCATCCATCCGGCTATAATCGGCTATGACCGTATGATCGCTATCGGTGATATGACCTGGAAGGATTATGAGATCACATCCACAATTACCATTAATTCTCCTCTTGATTCTTCGCTCCCGATCAAGCCGAATTTTGGTTTTATCACCAGATGGCAGGGTCACTGGGACTGGCGCAGCGGCCTGCCTGCTGACTGGCAGTTCAAGCAGCCAAGACCTGCATGGTATCCGCTCGGAGCACTGGGCGTTTACATCTGGGTGCCTTCGCTCAATGATTACAGATTGCGAATAATCGGGAACAACATGGTGGTTATCGCTAACGATACGAGTGTAAAGCACCTGAGCGTAGGCGTGCCCTATGTATTCAAGATGAGTGCAAAGACCAACGGGACAAAGACCACTTATATCCTCAAGGTGTGGCAGCAGGACATGGACGAATCCACTGCAGTGACCATCAGCGGTAATGGGGTCGCAGGAGAGTTGAAACAGGGTTCAGCCACACTGAACGCCCATAATGCCAATGTGAGCTTTGGAAATGTCACTATCAGATCATTGACAAATGAAGACACATTCCCTGTGATTAGCGCCATATCGGTTGGTGCAAATGAATTTAACTCAACCGTAAGGTGGACCACCAGCAAGACAGCTTCAAGCAGTGTTTCATATGGTTTGACTACAGATTATGAGAATGGAAGTATATTTGACGGAAATCTTGTCTATTCACATGCGATCCTCCTTAATATATTGCAGCCAGGAACCACATATCACTTTAAGATTAACTCTACAGATAGCGGGGGGAATTCTACAAATACTGCTGATATGACCTTTACCACAAAAGCATTGATGCCTCCCAGCATAACCACACAGCCTGTGAATAAGAGGGCAATCAATGGGTCAACAGCGACATTTAGCGTGGTCGCCGCCGGAACTGCGCCATTGAGCTATCAGTGGATGAGGAATGGCGCGGACATAGCGGGCGCAACAGGTTCTTCTTACACAACCCCCACTGTGAGCCCATCGGATAATAATACAAAGTACAGTGTTCTTGTTTCGAATGCTTATGGCAGTGTGACAAGCAACGAAGCAATACTATCGGTAATCGAACAACCTCCAGTAACGTGGTGGAATACAGCGCGGGGCTTCCGCGTACCTGTCACCGTTAATGCTGCAGGATTTGAACGATATGAGAAACCAGTTGACGTGAGCATTAACTTCACCCAGATGCTGGGCGTACTTGGACAGGCCGGTGCGCTTGATGAAACCTCTATACGCGTTGTTGAGACAGACATCAACGGAGTGGTGTTGAGCGATACAGTGCCGTTCCAGTTTGATAAGGACGCAGGCTTCAATGCAACCACAAAAGCATCAGGTACAATTGTATTCATTATGAACGGTACCACCCCTGAGAACGCGAACAGGTATTATCAGATTTACTTTGGTCTGACAGGAGGATCTTATTCCCCTGTATATGCTGCATCACAGGTCACAATTACCGATAATATCACGGATGAAGGCCAGTCCAGTTTCAGGATCGCAGCCAGCGGCAGCACATATTATTTCCAGAAGCAGGCCGGCGGTTTCTCCAGTTTAGTCGATTCCTCAGGCAATGACTGGATAAGTTATGCCCCCATTGTTGGTTCGGCAGAATTCCGCGGCGTTCCAAATGTTGCAGCAGGAGGGATTTTCCATCCCGGATTCACATGCTGTACGAGCAGTGTAGTCACCCAGGGACCTCTGAAGATAAGAGTGCGTGCTGTCTCACCTGATGGAAAATGGGAAAGCCTCTGGGATTTCTATCCCGGATATGCTACAATGACTATGGTGAAAGCAAACACAAGCTACTTCTTCCTCTATGAGGGAACACCGGGCGGCGCCCTTGAACCAAATAAAGACTTCATGGTCAGGCCGGATAATACAAAGACCCTGCTTTCAGAAAGCTGGACGAATGACCTGGATGCCCAGGAATGGGCATATTTCAGCGATCCAACAGTTGATAGATCGATATTTGCTGCCCATCACGAAGACGATCCATTACAGGATACATACTGGCCGTATAACACAAACGTATTAACGGTCTTTGGATTTGGCCGAAGCGATAATCCTGCATCAGGGTTGTTATCATCCGTGCCCCAGCATTATACGATTGGTCTTATGAATGGGACTGGATTCGCACAGAATGCCAGGACAGTTTATTCAGCATATAAGGACCTGAGTATTACAAAAGGCGGCATCGAACAATATAATAGTGTAATGCTTCCGACAATAATGCAGCAGCCTGCAGACAGTATCGTTGTATCTGGAGTATCTCCGACATTTAGCGTTACTGCCACAGGCCAGTTGTCTCTATCTTATCAGTGGCGAAAGAATGGTATTGATATCCCTGGAGCGACAAATGCATCATATTCAGCCCCGCCTGCGACCGAGTCAGACAATGGATCGGTATACCAGGTAGCGGTTACAAACATAATAGGCAGTGTTATCAGCGTTCCGGCAAATCTGACAGTTATTTCCGGATATTCGAACAATCAACTGGTTGTGCTTGATGTGAATTACGAACATAATACTGTGATCACTAAAGTCCCCTATAGCGGCGGATCTGCGGTTTCAGGAAAGTCATCATCGTTCTTTAATTTCCCGTCTTATGTTCCCAGCAACTTCAAATCGCCGATCGATTACGCGCATGGCACAATGTACCAGCGGCTCCAGGTATTGACCAAACCGAGTTCAAAGATGGCAAAATATCAGATCTGCATGTTCCAGACTAATATTACTACATCACAGCATGCCTGCACCAACCGTGATCTATTGGCATTCACAGGTACAGGTACCTACTATGCCACCCAGTCGATGACATCGTTATTCCAGTATAGTAATCTCAACTGGACCCAGAAACTTCTTATTATGATGCTGGATATTACGGATAAGAATGGAGTCCTGATCGACGATAGAACAGCCTATAATTTCAACAAGACATGGGATGGCGGAAACACGAACCTGGGTCTCTATTATCCGATGCAGGTTCGGTATACTGCAGTAATAGTGCCTCCAGGCGGTGGAGAACCGATATGGCCTGTGGATACTCCCCCCAGCATTGCCACCCAACCGGCAAACCAGACCACTGTAATCGGAGATGTTTCAACATTCAGTGTTGCGGCAACAGGGACGGCGCCGCTGCACTACCAGTGGCAGAAGAACGGCGTGAATATCGATGGAGCATACAGCTCATCATATACAATTCCACCGGCCACAGCAGCAGATAATGGATCTATATTCCGGGTTATAGTGTCAAACGCACTGGGCAGCATAACAAGTAATGGATCTGTACTTACACTTGTACCGTCGATAAATCTCATCCAGAATCCGGGATTTGAGTTAGGAACCACCTCCTCACTGACCAATTGGGCGAAATACCAGCTGAATGCAGGAGCGACCTTAAGCAAGGTAACTCCAGGCTATGACGGAACCAGCGCCGCCAAACTTGCAATAACCAGTGTTGGAAAGAACCCGGACATCCAGTTATACCAGACAGGGATACCTCTGGAGCAGGCAAGATACCTGGAACCAAATACACGCTATCGGCTGCTTTTCGCTGCATATTCGAACACAGGGCATGATATGACAGTGAAACTTGTCAGGGCAACTTCACTTACTACCAGCTACGGGTTAGCTTATACTGCCAATCTCAATAATTCCTGGCAGGTATTCACGACAGAATTCAACACTACTAATTTCACAAGCAAAGTCAAAGACGGACGTTTGCAGTTCAGGCTTGGAGGTTTTGCAAAAGTTGGAGATAACTACTTTATTGACAATGTGAGCCTGGAAAAGGTGATCGCTGAGCCCCCGGTACCTCCGCAGGTAATAGGTAATGCGCCCAACGGCACGGATGTCCCGGTCACAACAGTTATTTCAGTAAATTTCAGCAAACCCATGAACCAGGCATCCGTGCAGTCAGCCTTCTCCACTTCACCTGCTACAGCGGGCAGCTTTAGCTGGAGCGGGAATAATATGACATTTACCCCAGATTCAAATCTTACATACAGCACAACCTACAATGTCACAGTTGGGACTGCTGCTGCGGACCTTGCAGGGAACAATATGGCAGTTCCATACAAATGGAATTTCACTACAATGGATCTGGATCTAATACCCCCAAGTGTCACAATACAGACATTAGATCAGAACGTTAAAGTAGGAGATGCAGCAACATTCAATGTAGTTGCCACAGGTACCCTGCCGTTGATATATCAGTGGCAGAGAAATGGAGTAGATATCTCTGGAGCTACAAGCGCGACATACACAACACCTTCTACTACGTTAGCTGATAATGGTACTGCTTTCAGTGTCATGGTATCGAATATTGCAGGTAGTATTACGAGCAATAACGTAACTCTGATTGTTGTCTTGTTACCCACTGCTCCAACAATCACAATGCAGCCATCAAATCAGACGGTTAATGAGGCAGAGGCAGCAGCATTCAGTGTAGTCGCCATGGGTACCATGCCGTTGATATATCAGTGGCAAAAAGATGAGGCAAATATTCCCGGGGCTACAAACGCAACATATACAATTCCCTCAACAGCTTTATCTGATAACGGCTCAGCTTTCCGCGTCAATATAACAAATTCTGCAGGCAGCGTAATGAGCGATGAGGCAACTTTAGTTATAGTGCAACGATTATTAATTAACATTGTGTCCCCGGCTGATGGTAGTATTGATACTACCGGCAATGTAAATGTTACAGTTACGCTTAACAGGCCAGGGATAGCAGTCCTTAACTGGGAAGGGACAAACGAATCCATGGTCCAGCAGGGAACAAGCTTCTATGTAAACAAAACAGGTCTTCTTAGCGGTAATTATAATTTCAAGGTATATGCAAACGACTCAAATGGCGTGTTCAATATTTCAGAACCAAGGAACATAAAGGTAGATCGGAATTTAACAATATCATTCGAGGATATTATTAATACGACCACTTTTATTACTGGCTCCACAAAATTAATAACCTCACCTGGTGGAAATGTAGCAGTCACCATTTTTAACAATACCAATGCCTCTGTTAATAATTCAGCCGTAACATCAATTTCAATTGATTCCCTGGCCAAAATAAATTCTACATTTGTCGCACATTTGGGTAGTGATAAGCTGGTCGGTGAAAACATTACCCTTGGTCCGCAAGGTGCTATTTTCAACCCGGATATACAACTAAGGTTCAACTATTCAGGAGCGCAACTCACAGCAGCAGGGATTGGTTCTGCATCTCAATTAAGAATCAAGTTCTATAACAAGACCACTAATTCATGGGATGCGCTAACACCTTACACCCTGCATCAAAATGGAAGTGACGGATATCTTATTGCAAATACCAGCCACTTCAGTACTTTTGCACTAATTGGAGTTCCCGCATTATCAGGCGGCATAAAATGCTGTACCGGTGGTGGCAGTGGAGGCGGTGGAGGCGGCGGTAAATCGGCTGAGAACTCTTCCAATATCGAGTTGATCGAGAAATATGACATGGAGATATCCAGGGATACTCTTACATCCTACAAGTTCAAGGATCCGAGAAACCCCATAATGTTCGTCAATATAACGGGCAACACCAGCCTGGGCGTGATCACTGCCTCCTTAGAGGTATTGAAGGCTACCTCGACCATTGTGAATACACCGCCTGAAGGGCTTGTTTATAAAAACGTCAACATCTGGGTCGGAACATCTGGCTTTGCAACACCAAAGAACATAAAAGAAGCTTTCATCGAATTCAGGATAGATAATAATTGGATGAGCGCCAACAATGTTACAAGTGGTGATATCATTTTGGTGAAATGGAACGGAAATAGCTGGATACGGCTTGAAACAAAGGAAGTGTCAAAGGATGATACCAACACATACTTTGAGGGAAGGACTGATTCCTTCTCGCCATTCGCAATTTCAGGAATTATAGAGGCGACCCCATCGGTTACGCCGTCAGTAACATCAACGACACCAATAGATACTCCTTTAGCAACAGTCGAAATGCCAGCAGAAGAAAGGCCTGGAATGAATTGGCCCTTGATCAGCGGTGTGGTTCTTGTGGTTAGCGTAGTAATGGTGCTCTATATCCCCAGGAAAGGAAAATCCGGTTAAGATAGGCTCTTAGTCAAGCCCCTAATATTTGAAATATATCTAAGAAATGTATATTATTATTGTACTCATGTAAATATTTTAGTTAAGATAATATTAAATATTGTCCTGCTGTGTTTGTGCAAAAAGTGGTGTTATGATATTAAAAAACTTTAAAAAAGATGAACGTGCAATCGAGTTGCCTATAAATATAGTCGTTATGCTTGTTGTTGGTATGGTCGCGCTGGCTGCATTGTTATCCATAATTCCTAAATCCAAGGAGAATTTAAGCGTGGATATCATTGACATTAAAATTGACGATGGAGCAGTACAGGAAGGAAGCATTGCTACCCTTAGTGGTGACGGGACATACGAGGTAAAGGTCAATGTCAAAGTTTATGACAAGAATAATAATCCTGTCGAAAAAGCAAGTTTAACCCTGACAGGAGGCGGAGGATTTGGTGTAGACCAGACAAACAGCCGCGGCGAGGGTATTCTAACAATGGGAACGGCAAATAATTCAAAAGTTATCATGAGGCCGAATCAAAAGAGTATTGAGTTGAAACTTGTTGCTAAGGCCAATGGTTTTTACGACTATGAAGATGAAAAAGCAATTCAGTTATATCAAAAATAGATTTGCTTTTAAATTTTATATTTCTCTGTACTGAAGGAAAAAATGGCCATAGGAATTCCTGTAAAAATAGTGGTTCTTACAATAGTGGGAATGGCTGGATTGGCAGCCATGCTTACAATAATAGATAATGGTGAGGATGCAATACCAAAACCTATACATGCGGATTTGAAAAGCACTAACCTGATCATATTATCTGCTTTTAATGATACGGATGACATTAACATGGCAGTCGAAGTTATTGATCCAACAGATGGCACATCTGTTAAGAGAGCAAGTGTGGTCCTTTCAGGTCATGGTGCTGCTGCGGTAAATATGACAAACAATGACGGATATGCGATCTTAAGATCCAAAAAAACCGATTTTGATTTGAAAACAGGAGAAGGTTATCTTAGACTTGATGTCAAAGCAAATGGTTTTCAGGATTATGCCAACGAATTTGCGGTCAAAATAGTCAAATGAAATGACCTATTTCCTGTTTGTCATTATGAACTTCCCTATTACGACCGCCCCGAATAATATTCCAACCAATATCGGGTAATATGATGACCGGATAATATTCCAATGGTCGCTGTATATAAGATATCCTGTTGCGAACATTACTATTGTGGCTGCAAGGCCTGAAAATTCAATCGGGACTTTTATTTTACCGATCGTTATTTCATTATGTTTCTCAAGTTTCAAGATCCTGTTCTCAATATGTGAAAGCTGCGATTTAATAGAACCGATATCGGTAACATGGGTTTCATGTGTTGTTTTTTCAAGATTGGCTAATTTTCGGTCTATTTCCTGTAATTTTTCTGTGATTTCATTTTGCGAGATATTATCAACACTTCTTTCTTTTTCAGGAGATGATATATCGGCATCAGGTACGAATGTTTTGATCGAAAGACGCTTTTCAACAGCACGCATGCGGTTATCGACGCTTCTCAAACTCTGGTCAATGTATTCAATACGGCCATTAATATCCGAATTGATTTTCTCGTTGTTTTTTTCATCGATTTTTTTCACTATTTATGTCACCCGGGAGTCTCCGAAACAATCCAAGTTATTTAAGGTTTTCTGAACAATGTATATAATTTTTGTATTAATATATTCAGGATAGTGCATCAGGAATTTTCAATGAAACAATTTATGAACCCAAACTGTATTAGAACCGAAAAATATGGTTTCTTTTTTCAATGACGATAGCGCTTCTATTGATATACCCATAAGACTTGTGGTATATATTATCCTGACTGCAGCGATCATAGCCGTTACAGCCATCGGGCTTTCTCATATCTGGCCCGGGATGACCACAAATATCATGGAAAAGCAGATCGGAGTAATAACAGCTTCATTGAGCACGATGCAAAGCGGGGGTGCACGGAATTTGATCGACCCTGATTCACCATCTGGAAATATCCGTACTCTGATGGTTACAATCCCGGAAGATGTGGATTATCTTGCTTTTGGGGTGGACCCTGATCCTGACAATGATCTTGACATGACAAACACACCCGATGGGATGATTACAGATAGAGGAAATGTTATCTATTATAGTGGGACAAATGGGAAAATCAGGATACCACTTGATGATTTTATTGAACTGCGTGAAGGACTTCTTGATGGGGACAGATGGACGGTTAACGATATCGGGGGATTACAAAATGGCGCTGTTCTTTCCGAAAAAGGAAATTATGAACTAACATTTGAGCTGGTTTATGACCCGATCTCGAAAGAAAAATATACGCTGGTCCATATGACTGATAATTTGAATGCATATATAAATCCTTATGACCCGACAGTCCTGCCTAATAACCTCCGGGTTTCCTTGAACCCTGGTTCAATACCCGCAGATGGGGTTACCAATTCGCAAATCCTGATCAAGTTAAAAGATAAAAAAGGAAGAGATGCGCCAGGAGATGGAATAAAAATAAACCTCTCAGCATCACTTGGAAATCTCTCTGCATCGAATCTGACAACAGTGAAAGGAAAAGCCAATGCGACCATAAGTTCGGATTTATTCGGGACATCGTTGATAACTGCAACTTCGCCTGGATTAAATCCGGGTTCAAGTCATTTGACAATAACACAAAAACCAATAATCCTGGAATTCAACCAGTGGATACCTAATGAAAGTTATAAACTTTCCGGACAATTTTTCACAAACCAGGACTTAAAATACGATATTTCATTTACAGGATACGGAACTAAATTTTCAGTGCCATTGATAGGGACCTGGTGGCCTAATGCAAGTATCGAGATAGACGGGATACAAATCGATGAAGAAATGATTAACAGTGAGTCAACACTCTCGAAGACGTTCACATGGGTCATGATACCCGCAGGCGATCATAATTTGAATATAAGCCTGAAAAATGATAAATATCTTCCATTGTTGGGAGATACGAATCTTTATGTTGAGAAAATAGTGCTTTCGGGGTAAAAGGTAAAAAGCACCTGGATTTTTAAATCGTAAATTAATGCCAAACTTCCTTATATTATGAATGCAAATAAGCTGCTTCATGAAAATTAGTTTCTCATCCCTTGCTCTTGTAAATAACCCGTTTGACTGGGCTTATGGCCTTGAAGAACTGGGTTTCACTGGCTGGGAAGTGGTAAGTGAAGGAAAACAGCAATTAAATGACACGACGCTTTCACAGATAAAAAACATTATCGAAACAACAGATCTTGTTCTTTCGCTTCATCTTCCATTCTCAGACCTTAACCTTGGAAGCCTCAACCACCCTATCTGGAATGAGAGCATAAGGCAGATGACAAAATGTCTTGAAAGGGCATCTGATTTCATTGAGCTTGCCGTGGTTCATCCCGGTCATCTTTCACCTTTAGGGATGCAGCTTCCTGACATGGCCTGGCAGCAGAATATTGAGGGCTTAAGGGCGATTTGTGATTTTGCTGATGATTTTGGAATTAAGATAGGAGTGGAAAATATGCCCAATATGCAGCAGATTTTCGGCAGGCAGCCTGGTGAGATACTGGGTATGATAGAATCCCTGGATCGTGAGAATGCAGGATTGACGCTTGACATGGGGCATGCCAATACGAACGGCCTTGTTTCTGATTTCCTGGCAGATCTGGGAAAGGTGATACATGTTCACCTGCATGATAATAAAGGAAGAAGCGATGAGCATCTTGAGCTTGGGAAAGGGACTATTAAATGGAAAGATGTCATGCCGAAATTCAAAGGGTATAAGGGTAGGTTCGTTGCAGAGGCAAGAACCGTTGAAGAAGGAACGGCAAGTTTGAAATTCCTGAAAACTATCATTTCCTGACCGCAAACTACATAAACAAAGGATAACATTCAAATAATTGGATAAGGATAATATAATTTATACGGATAAGGATAGGAGCGATAAATGTCGATAAATGAAATAATGTTAGCAGTATTTTTAATTAACCTTCCGTTCGGGTATATCAGGGGAAATGCTGCAAGGTTCTCGAGGAAATGGATAATGGCCATACATATTCCGGTGCCATTAGTATTTCTATTAAGAATATTTTCAGGACTCAACTGGACTGTAATTCCCTTGCTGGTTCTATCAGATATTGCAGGACAAATAGCTGGCGGAAAACTAAGAAAATATAACCTCCAGCGGCCAAATAAGGCAATTGAATAAATATCATAAAAGTATATCCAGGAGAGCTTTCAGGCGGAATGAAACAAAGAGTTGGATTTGTCAGGTACTTGCTGAGTGTAAAAGTTAATATTTTTTATGAAATATAGGTAACCACAATTTTTTATTCAGTCGTTTTTTCAATAAAGATATTTTATAATTATATATAAAAAAATAGAATTCCCTATATAAATCTAATATCGAACCTAATAGTTTAAAACCAGAAAAAAAAACCCTCACTTGGAGTCCGTTTTTTGAGAATGTGTTTTATATGAATTCATACACCCCAATGTACAGAACATCTTTTCTCTGATATGGTTATTTTGTATGTATATTTCCGTGTGGCAATTTTTGCATCTGACTTTAATTATTTCCATGTTGGATCCTCTTTTTTGTTAATGATCGGATGAGGCTATTATGACCCTATAATACATATATTAATTTCTGTTAAATTATTAAAATAATGCTTACAATTGTTATTATAATCACCAATTTCCAGAAAAATTCATTTAATGCAAAGATTTAAGTATTGAACAAATACATTAATATTTATGGGACTAATCGGACTTCCTGAAATGATTTTGATATTAGTTATAGCTATAATTTTTTTCGGACCGGATAAAATTCCGGAATTAGCCAGATCGCTGGGAAAAGCAACTGGTGAATTCAAGAAAGCACAAATGGAAACCGAACGAGAAATCAAAAAAGTTGGCGAACCAATGGATGAGAAAGATACAAAGATCCACAATTTAGCAATTGAAATGGGCCTGGATGTACAAAACAAGACCAGTGAACAGCTTGTTGAAGAGATACGCTTAAAGGTCAGATCAAAAGAAACAAAAATCCCCTCAAATGTTACAGGATAATTATGGCATTTGGTCCACTAGAAATAGCATTAATCGTTGTGGTTGTTATCGTACTGTTTGGTGCGAGCAAGATCCCTGAGCTTGCCAGGTCGCTTGGCAAAGCAACTGGTGAATTCAAAAAAGGAAAGAATGAGATCGAGAATGAGTTAAGTGATATCAATAAACCCGGCAATGAAAGTAAACCTGCTGAAATCTCATCCTCTAAGATCAAAACTATGGCAAAAGATCTTGGAATTGCAACCGAAGGCAAAAGCGATGAGCAATTGCTTGATGAAATACAAAAAAAGATGATAAAAATAGAAAAAAAGGTTTAAAGATTTTTTATTTCTTTTTACCCTTTTCTTTTAACAGGAATTTTAATAGATCTTTACTGAGGCGTGTTTCTCTTCCAAGCCTGTCAAGCACCGCTGATTCTGACAAACCTTCGGATTTAAGCTCTTCCATCCGTTCGAATACTGCTGGTTTGACTTCCGAATATTCATTGATGTCTTTCCTGTGTCCCCATACATCTCCTTCAAGAAGGGAAATTCCCTGCATTTCCAGGAACATCCTTGTTGATCCTGAAATGGTCTTGATGTACGAGCTTGGTACATGAATTGCTTTAACGTTCGGGCATGTTTGCACCAGTGCAAAAATATCTTTATTTGATGGCCTGAAAGCAAGATGAATTATTTTTTCCCCAGCCCCTAGTGTTTCAATTTCTTCTTTTGAACTTACTACTCGAATCCTCATATTATTTTACCTCTATGCTTCTGGATATACAATCAATTCACATATTGCAATTAAAATGATCCATCACACAATATCTATATTGTATTTTCACCCTATAAATAATCTTCGTTATTTAAATGATATTTAGAATAAGTCATATAAATGAATCGTTAATTATCAACTCTGACCTGATGTAGAAGTTCTATTTACCCATAAAGAAACCATTAAGCACATGCACGTTCATCTTAAATAAGAATATGGTTCATAAATTCGATGTTAAGAAAGCTGGTATTCTTGATAACCCTGAAAGAATGCAAATTTTAAATCCGGAAATTATTCTTGATAAGCTGGAACTGACAGGAGAAATGGTGATTGCAGACCTGGGTTGCGGCACAGGATTTTTTTCCATTCCTGCATCAAAGCGTGTTAAAAAGGTATTCGCACTTGATATCCAGCAGGAAATGCTTGACCTTCTTCTGGATAAAATAAAAAAAGAAAAAATTACAAACATTCAAACCTTACTCTCAGAAGAATCTTTTATCCCGCTTCCCGATGATTCCGTAGACATACTTTTAATGGTCAATGTTTTTCATGAGCTTGGAGATAAGTTGTCCATATTAAAAGAAGTAAAACGTGTTATTACAAATAAAGGCCGGCTAATGATCATAGACTGGAAAAAAATTGAAATGGACCCTGGCCCTCCCCTTGAAGAGCGATTTGATGAAAAAGAGGTAATTGACATATGTTTTACAAATGGATTTACGATCCTTGAACAATCGTATGCTGGACCGTATAACTATTTGCTGGTCTTTGGAAAATCAGGCGATCAAAACAATTAAAAACCAATTATTTTTCATCTTTTTTTATTCTTTTTTTTATTTCTGCAAGGGCCGTCTCAACGTCTTTTCTTTCCCATACATGCCTTACCTGTTTGTTTCCAAGAATAGATGACATTTTTTCAATCCTTTCATCCACAAGTTTCCTTAACACTGGATCAATAACAGGCTTTACTATTGCCGGTTCAGGTTTCTTTTCTTCTTTTTCCACATGCAACGAGCGCGATACATCAGGACGCCCTCTCTCTTGTGTGGTAAGGCTGGCAATCGCTTTTTTCCAGTCTTTTGCCCAGGCCGTATCGGTTATAGGTGTATATTTTGCCAATTTTCGCTTTACGCCTATTGCTTTAACATGACATGCTTTCTCACAGGCGCCGCAATAGGTGCAAAAGTCCTTTACTACATCTATTTTCTTATCCTTCGGGATGATCCATGCTTTTGAAGGGCAGACATTAAAACAACCGTGACAGCCAACAGGGTCGCAGCCTTTGAGTTTTTCATCAATCAGATCTATTTCGCCCTCAAATGGTTTTGAAACTTGCGCCGCATCGTAAGGGCATACTGCCTCACACCAGCCGCAGCGGGTGCATTTGTCATTATCCACCTTGATAGTACCTGTGATCCTGGGAGCAATTTTTTTAATTTCTTCTTCGTTAAAATCTCCCTTTACTTTTATTGCCTCTTCAGGACAGAAGGGCACACAGATGCCGCAGTAATCGCATTTTATCTTATCAACAACAAGATCATCAAAAGGCATGAGTTCATCTGCTTTTGCTTTTTTCTCAACAAGAATAAAAGCAGGACACAACACCGCACAGGCGCCGCATAAGGTGCATTTTTCCATGTCCACTATGATCTCTCCGGTCTTTCCCTCTTTGAATGGAGCAAGTATCTCTTTTTTTGCAAATGCCAGATCAATACTGATAGCTTCTTCCGGGCATGATTTTTCACATATCAGGCAAGGGAGACATTTATCGTTGAACACAACTTTTGAATCAAGATGCGGAAACTCCGCAAGCTCAAGAATATCTTTATCATTAATGGTCATCCTGATCGACCTGACAGGGCAGAATGCGGCGCACATACCGCAAAAAGAACATATGGTATGGTCAATGATAACAGGTGGTGCGTCCAATCCTGTGGCTATTTCTATAAGTGGCCCGGGCTCAATTGCTTTTTTGGGGCATACCTGGATACATAAACCACAGCCATTGCAGCGTTTGTAATCATAATCAAGGAGTTTCTTTGATTTCCCTGTTTTCTGGGTGAAGAGAAAATGCGAATCCCTGACATCGTTTTCCACTGTAACATTGAGTTCTTCTTCGCTCATGCTACTCCTGCTTAAGCTCGCTGCCTATTGGTCCTATTTCTTTTAACTGCTTTACGAAGTCCTTCACTATTTCGGCAAACTTCAGACCTTCGCTTGCTGCTATCCATGCCACGCGGAAACGCCGCTCATCAAACCCAAGTTCAACCAGTATCTTTCCAAGTACGTTCATCCTCTGGACTGCACAAATGTTCCCAATAGTATAATGGCATTCCCCCAGCCTGCATCCTGAAACAAGAACACCATCTGCTCCTCTTCGCAGGGCTTCAAGGACAAAAGACGGGTTGATCCTTCCTGCACATAATACCCTGATGTTTCGAATGTTGGTCGGATACTGGATTCGCAGACTTCCTGCCAGGTCAGCTGCCGCATAACTGCACCAGTGGCACAGGAATCCGACAATTAATGGGAATTCGCTGCCCTCTTTTGTTGCCTCTATTATTTGTGACAGGATCTGTTCATCCGTATAATTCCTGATCTGGATAGCGCCATTTGGACAGGCTGCTGTGCATGCTCCGCATCCCCGGCATGCTACTTCATCAACGCTTGCTTTCTTATCTGTCACCTTGATGCGTCCGAGATCGCATACTTTTTCACAAATCCCACATCCGTCACACAGTTCGGGGATAACATAAGCACTCGCTGGTTCTATATCAATTTCTCCTTTATAAAGAAGACTTAATGCTTTCGCAGC